>CAXYYI010000009.1:0-13672 GCA_964293055.1 uncultured bacterium
GAAAGATCTCATAATTTTTCAATTTGAGTTTTTTCAAATAATTTGCTATTATTAATGTTACCAAAAGCTCACATATCCAATATGAGTCTAATATTTTTTTCAGTATTTTTGACGGTTGTCTTAAAATCTATAATATGACATGATCACATAAGGCTTGTTTTATGTGCCTTACTAGCGATTCCACCAACTGATTGAACTTCTACACGAGCATTAAGAGCCATATCAAACATATTATAAATAAATATTTGTTATAATAAATATAATATATGTCAATACAAGTGTATTTTAAATTATTTTATGTCAAATTTTATTATTTTTATCCTAATATCGTATTTCTATATTTGTAAATAATAAAAAAGGACGCATTGCGTCCTAATTTGTTGATAAGTAAGAGGATAGTAGAAGTAACTGTTTCTCTAGGTTACATAGCAAATGTAATACCATTTTCATCAGGCACATTGATAGTTAGAGTCGGGAGTACTGCTTGTACATCTTTTGCAAGAATGTGTCTTGCTGGTCATCCATGTACCATTGTTACTTGTGCATGTGGTGCATATTGAAGTGTTGTAAGATGTGATTTGAGCTCATCATGGTCAGCATGTCCAGAAAGTGGATAGTTACCAATATATGCTTTATTTTCTCTAATTACCTTATTGTTTAGATAAACTGGTTCTTCAAACTCTCCATGAAGAATCTTATAGCCATTTGTCCCTGGAACTTGGAATCATGTGAGAATAATACGAGCATCTGGATTGATATGAACTGCATCAATATATTGAGTAATAGTTCATCTTTCTAGCATACCTCATGAACACATAATAATTTTTCTTCCAGGTTTGAGTAAGATTTTTTTGATTTCTTCAGGTCTTTCTATCCACTGAATAACTTCTCTATCAGAACAATTTTTATAAGAACCATGAGTATCATGAAGGAGATATTCTTTTGTGATATTGTATCCAAGAGGAGAGTGACAGTATATTTTTTCATCTTTCCCTAATTGTAGTTTCCCATTATGTACAGCTTCTACAATAACACTAAGAACATCTTGCATTCTTTGGAGTGCAAATACAGGAATAAGACATGTATCTTTTGCCTCAGCTATGTCATGAATGATTTTATGTACTTCTCCAAGACGATCATTATGTGTTCTCCCTGCATATGTTCCTTCTGTAATAACATAGTCCATAGTTTCTTTTGGCATATCTGGTTTACCAGTGAGTGATGGTTGTTTGCTTCTTCCAATATCACCAGTATACATAAATGTTTTTTGTGTATCTCATTCATGTATGGTCCATACAGACTGAACCGCTCATTCAATATGTCCTGCACTATAAAATGTGAGATCAATAACACCAGGGATAATTGCTGTTTTTTCATGGAGTGGGAGAGCAACTATTTGATTCAATGCTTGTATAACATCATTTTCATCAAATTCCATTACTGCGAGACGATCATTGAGTGCATAGATATCATCTTTATCTTTGATACCATATCTTTGTAGTTTGTGTTTTGCATCTTCATGTGCAAGTCCATGAAAATTATGTTGAGAATTGATAATATCTCTTTTTAGAGCAATTGCATCATCAATAAAGTTTTCGTGATTTTGATTTTTATGTACAGGAATTTCATGAATAATCCCTAGGAGTTCTTTTTCATCAATAGATGCATCAAGGAGTATTTCTTTGAGACGTTTGCGATATTTGGTTTTTTTAATAGCATAGTCCCAGAGAATATCATTAATTTTCCCTTCAAACATACTATTTATTGAGAAAAATCTACTTCCTCATTTACTATGTGGATGAGACATGTGTCTTGTTTCAGGTGCCTGTTGATCAGCACGCATAGTATATCGAGCTTCTTTTAGCTCTTGTTGTAGTCTTTCAATTTTACGATTGTACTCTTCAACTTCTTCTTTTTCATGTTTGAGTGCGTCGTCAAAGATAACTTTTGCAAGAAATTTAGACATTTCTGACATGTAAATTGGTCATTTATAACCTGCTTTTACCAAACGAAGACAGTTACCAATATGGTCTTGATGTACATGTGATACAAATGTGACATCAATATTCTCAACATCCATATGTTCAAATGGGTTCTGCATTTGTGTTGCTGCAGCATTGCTCGGTTGATTCCCAATATCCATAAGAATCTTATACGATTTCCCTTCAGCAAGAATATCAATAATGTGGTATGAGCCACCAATAGTTCCTTCAGGGCGAGCTTCTTGTACTCATCATCAAACATAATGTGTAATTTTCATGCTAGATAGAAAAATGAATAAATACTATACAATTATTATAAAGATAGAGGATTTTTTTGCCAAAAATACTTGTAACTTTAATTTTTATCAGCGTATTTAAATTGACAGTTTGTTATAAGAAACTATAGTGTATGATAATAATATATTACAGTGTCTATAATATTACTTCTCATAAAAAAACTCCCATATAATGGGAGTTGGATGAAGATTTTATATTTTTTAATTCTGATAAATAATACTTACTAGATTTTTAGGTAGTAATTGTATTAAATCTATACCACATCTCATAAAAACGAGTAAGAAGTTAGTTTCATCTATTGAGTTCTGAAACATATTTGTTTTTAAATCTCCATAAAAATCTAATAGATCTTGTTCTTTTAAATTTTTATTGATCTTGTTACTTGCAAACTCATTGAGTTCAAGTTTCTGTATTGTCTGCGCTTGTTGATAGTGCAGTTTTATACCTACTTTTGCACAGATACTCATTACTCCAAAAAGTTTTTCAGTTGCTTGTCTTTCTTCAGCAAATCTGATAATTTGTTGCATACCTTCAGATTCTTTTTCTGTAGGATCTAGCTCGAAATGAAAGTAACTCATTTCTGGTATCTGTTTGAAAACCACAAGTGTTTCATCTTTTTTGTGAAGACCAGTGATGATATTACCAGTATCATCACAACATATGAGTGATTCATTTTCTGATAATACTTTTGTATTACCTAATACTTTTTTATCACTACTGGCAATAAATCTAAAATCGTTTAGTGTACCTGGTACCTTTTCACGATAAATTGGAACTAAATAAATCATGGCTTTATGTATTTTGTATTTATATTTGTTATGATATTTAATATAATACTATATGTCAATATCATTCTTGTTATTTTCCAAGTACTCTTAAGTTTTTCCCTGATTGTTTAATATCATCGCGGTGTTGGTATACTTTTTCATATCCAAGTTGTCCACATGCTCATTTAACACCACGACCAAGTGTATCTCTCACAGTAACAGTTATGCCACCAGCTTCAAGAATACGTTTAAATTCCATAATCTTATTTCTAGAAGATTCTTCTAGATCAATAGCAGGATTTTCGTTGTATGGAATGAGATTTAGATGTCAGTTTGCTTGTCTTGGTTTCATTAGTGTAATAAGTTGTTTTGCAAGTTCTGGTTTGTCTGTTTTATCTTTGATCATAATATACTCATAGAATATTCTTTTCCCTGTCTTTTCAGTAAATTCATCAATTTTCTGCATTAAGAGATCAAGAGTATATACCTTACTAATTGTTGGAATAAGTTCTTGACGCAACTCTTGATTAGGTGCATGGAGTGATAGTGCTAGCATCACATCTAAATTATCATCAAGCATTTTTTGAATTCATGGAATTATTCCAGATGTAGAAATAGTCACATGTCTTCTTGAAAGACTAAATTTTTGACGATCAAGCATGACTTCAATAGCTTCTTTGACAGCATCATAATTGAGAAGTGGTCCTCACATTCCCATAAATACAACATTTCTAATACTGTGTCGAGTGCCATCTTCTCTTTTCCCTAATTTATTTTTCAGATAGTTATTCACAAATAATACTTGTCAAAAAATTGTCTGTGCATCAAGATTTTTCATGAGTCATAATTTTCCTGTAACACAAAAAATACATCCTACAGAACATCATACTTGTGATGAAATACAGACTGTCAGACGGTTTAATTTTTTACCATCTACAAGTGTTGTGAATCCTTTTTTATACTCATCAGATCATTCAATAATTTCATGAAAATGAAACATAACGACTGATTCAATAACATTGCCATCTGGTAGTGTGAAGAGGAATTTGGTTGTATCAGAAGACTCTTGTAACTCTTTTAGTTCAAAAGGAATAATTGAGAACTCTTTTGAAAGAGTGTCTCTTAAGTCTTTTGAAAGATTTGTCATTTCTTGAAAATCTATAATACTATTTTTAAATATTTCATGAAATATTTGTTTAATACGAAATGGTTGTAAGTTATGCTCCTTACGAAAGTTTTCTAAAGCTTCTTGATCAAAAATTGAATGCATGATATTGTGGATAGGTGTAAATTAAATGTCCATTTGTATTTATAATGCTTTATTTTAAAAGCAGTCAAAAGAGCATTATATGTAAGCTAGATTTTGTTATTATAATTGTTTTTGAGCTTCTTTATTTATATAATCAACTATACGCTGTACATCTTCTTCAATAGAGAGTGTAGGATCAACTGGTGTTGAAAATCCTGATGCATACATATGTCCTCATCACTTAGGAAATGTAATAGCTATTTGCTGTACACTAATTCTTTCTCAACTTTTTGTCCATCAAGATCTCATAGATCCAGATCGATACTCTCACATATATCTTAATCTTAGATATATTGGTATGCCACTAACACTTTTAAGTGCAACTTGTACTATCTCTACATCATCATCACTAAGATTATTTGATGCAAGTTCTTCTTGTGTATACCAAGTATACATAATATTTTTTTGAATTGTAGCTCTTGTGAAAATAATTTTCGCCATATCTATAAGTGATGGCGGATTACTATAAAAAATATTTTTTACAACATAATCTTTATTTGCATTATGATCAAGAAGTGAAGATGCAATATGAAAGTCTCTCTTTGGGCTTTTCCCATACATAAAATTACCTGTATCAGTTGTAAGTCATGTATACCAATGAGTTGCGATATTTTCATCAATTAGTTCGGGCCAAACATATGAACAAATTTCATACAGGAGGCCACAACAACTACTACTATTTGTGTCTTTAAGTTCAAGATTTCATCGTACTTTACTATCTAAATGATGATCTATAATAATTTTATAATGTGCATCAAAATACTCTTCATGTCATCTTGTTAGTCATTGAATACGATCATAAGGAGTGAAGTCACAAAAAATCATAAGATCATAGTTGTGTGAGTAGTCTATAGTTGTTTGTACTTTCTCAATTCCTTGCATAAAAGAGTATGCAGAAACTGGTGGTAAACTGGTAAAATATGACACCTGTTTCCCAAGCTTTCCAAGTAGAGAACCAAATCATAAAATTGAACCTAATGCATCACCATCGATATTCTCATGACCAAAAATAGCAATGGTATTTGCAGTTTCTATTTTTTCTTTAAGAAGATTATATTCATCTTGAGAAAAAATTAATGATTGTTTAGTTTGCATCTAAGAAAAATAATGGGTAAAATAAATATACTATTTTGTTATAAGATCTTTTTCGATGAGTATTTTAGAAAGATCTCCAAATATCTTCCCAGCAGTATATTCTCAGTATTGGTTTGATCTAGGACGACGTACTTGTATGACAACAACATATTTTAAGTTTTCTTTTGTAACAATACCGGCAAAAGATGCATTTGTCCATCAGTTTCAGCTACGATAGACTCATTTAAATGCGATTTGAGATGTTCCTGATTTTCCTCAAATAGTATAACCTGGAATTCAAAATCTTCTTGTTAATCATCCATAAACTACCTCAAAAAGGGCTTCTCTCATTTTCGCAGAAGTCTCTGGTTTGAGAATTTGAGCTCATAATTTAATTGGTTGTTGTATAAGTGTTTTTGTTTGTGGATCATAAATTTGATCTATAATACGAGGTTTTACATAGTATCAACCATTTACAAGTGCGCTATATGCAGCTGCAATTTGCATAGGTGTTGCAAGCATACCTTGACCGAATGCATTATTGAAAAACCTTGCTAATCAGGCGTTTGATGCTGTATCTAAATATCATGGATCTTCTCATGCTAGTTCAATACTTGTTGGTGCACCAAATCATAGTCTTTCCATGTAATTGAAAAAAGCTTCTTTTCTTATTTGCTGAGCGATTCTTACCATCCCTACATTACATGAATAGATCAGTGCATGAAGAAACGTATGTGTTCAAGGGCAGTTTGCTTTGTCGGCATTTCTAATAAATTGTGCTTGTCCATCTCATAGATCAATAGTTACTTGTCACTGAGGATCACTATAAAAATCATACAATGATATTTCGTCATTATCCAATCATGCAGCGACAGTAAAAGGTTTCATGATAGAACCAGGTTCATAAGGGAATGCAATATTTTTATCAACAAATACCTGTGCTCATAGAAGATTTTTTGCTACATATTTATTTACATTAGGGTTTTTTCTTTCATCATATGTGGCTGTTTTAAGTTCATTTCCTGTTACATAATATACTGGGATATCAACATGACTATCATCATCCACAATATACGCATCCTCAGGAGTTAGTGGTTTGAGTGCATAAGATTCTTGTGGATTATTTGGATCAAAAGTAGGGGCATTTGCTGATGCAATTACATTTCAAGAATATGGATCCATCACTAAAATAGCGATACTATCTGCATTGAACTCTTTTACATAATGTTGAATAAGGTTTTCACTCTTTTTTTGTATAAATGGATTGATTGTGAGATAAACATCTCATCAATCAATAGGATTGATGATACTAACATCATTTGAGCCAATTTCTCATATCCATGGTGTTGATAATCATCTAATTTGTCATGGAGTTCACTTAAGAAGATTATCATAAAATTGCTCAATTCAATAGAGAGCACCTCATTGTGGTGTAATATATCACAAAATATTAGCTGCAAAAGATCAGAGTGGATAGTATCTTTTATTGGTTTTTTCTAAACCAATTCCATGTAATAGTGGGACTCATCACTCACAGTTTGTAACTCATTTTTCACATGTGCTTTTGATACTATAATTATTATTTTTTGCACTAAGTACTTGTTGAGCAATAGTCGCATTCATGCCATCGGTAATTTTTACATATCTTGTATCTTGTTGTGAAAAGAGTGGTTTAATTTGCTCTGATGTATATTTATATCAATAACTACCTAATAGATCAATTATTTTTTGTACTTCTTTATCTATATTACGGATATTACTATCTGGAGCGACATAGACATAATAGTTGTTCTCTATTGAGATGTAGGGTAGATTACTTCCTGATAATGCTTCTAGGAGGACAGGACTATCAAAAAATCCAAGATAATTTTTTGCTTTTTTCCCTGGAGTTAGTATTTCACTAAGTTTTGTGCGTATACGACTCAGTCACTCTTCACGTGTAAATGATTCTATAATTGCTTTCCTTTGTGTAGTAATTTCTTGATTTTCTTGTGCTACTGATACTTGTGCTTGTGCTACTCATGAACTTAGTGAAACTCATGTTCATAGATCTTGTAGACTATAATATACAACTTTAGGTCTTGGGAGAATCGTGTCTTTTGTGAAAATTTCAATGTTTTGTATGCATTGCTCTTTGGTAACTTTATTTAGTCAGTATAATTCACAAAAATGTGTATATAAACTTGGTGTCAAGATATCCACAACTCTTTCTACGTCCCATACAAACTTAGGATCAGCAAAAATACTGTATATATCAGCATTTGTTGCAAGTGATATTTTTTGTCAGGCATCATCGTGTACAAAAATATTTCCTCTTTTGGGACTAATATCTACCTTACTACTATGTTGTTGTGAAAGTTCATTGCGATAATATCATCATGAAACAACTTGTAGGTAGAATAATCTAAGAAATATTAATCCAACTAGCATTATAAAAAATAGTAATAGTCACTGTTCTTTAGTAGGATTACGAGAAAAAATTCCTTTTTTTTGTAAAAAAGCAAGGAATTTTGTTATATGTTTTTGGTAAAAAGGTGTCGTATTTTTATACATCTTTCTATGTATAAGAAAGTACTCTATAAGTTCAAGGAAAGAGTAGTTATTTATCTCACATTATTAGAATTTTATGACTTTATTTAAACACCTTTATATAACTTCTTTATTATCCTGCAAGCAGATAAAGAGTCTCGTTCAGAGATATTTTTTATACAAAAAAACCTGACCGAAGGTCAGATTTTCATTATATATTCTATCGGAAGAATTATTTTTATAGTATGTATTATACAATAGATCCAATAATCCAGAATATAAGATTAACAAATAGGGCAGCAAGACCAATAAAGATCAAACCAATTCCTGATTGTCTTAGGATAGTAAACCCAGCGCTGTATTTTTTATCATCACCAGCAGCAGTAACCATTTGGAAACCACCTCGTAGAAGAATACAAAGAGCGATAAGTCCTAGGAATCCTAATACTAAATTGATAGCTCTTTTGATAGTTGTAAGAAGAGCTGGTTCAGTAGTACTAGCAGTTGCACTAACGTTTGTAGAACCTGCAACATTGATACCATCAGTACCAACTTGTGAGTCTGTAAAGTTCGCTGCATATGTGAGTCCTACGAGTCACATAACTGCTGCCGTACCAGCTACAAGTGCTTTTGCAATTGTTTGTTTCATGGTAGAAGATAAGAACTAAATAATTATACATATCATATAGATATGTACGAAGCAATTGCAAGAGAAAAGTATTTTCTTATATATATGATGTTTTATGTATTAGCATATATTATGTTGGAACTAGAAAAAAAACTTACTTTGTATTGTGATCTCAATGATATACCAAGTCCTGAGAGATATTATGAGTTAGCAAATCAACTCGAAAATATAGTAGCTGATAAAAATATACAAACTTTGTGTGCATATAATACTGATGGTTTTTTGGTACAATGACTTTGGGATCTAGCACATCATACTATAGATGATGAAACATTTTTTCAAATATGAGATATATCAGTCCATCGTACTATAAAAGAAGAAAGACCCTATTTAGATGCACTATCTCATATCAAGAATGCTATAGAAAAAAATACATTATATGTTATTGATCAAGCTGCATATATTGCATATACTCATATGCATCAAGATATGGATGAAATACTAGAAAGTATAAATAATTACAATTCAATCATGATAGTTATTCCTCAGTAAATTTTTTAGATTCATTTATATTATCTTATTAAAGAATATGGCATATAGACCATGATGATTTCCAGAACGAAATCCACAAGAACAAGCGTTATTCGATAAAATTATTGCAAAAGTACAGTATGTTTTTGAACAACATAATTATCAACATATTTGGACGCCAGCTGTAGAATCAATTGATATTTTGAAAAAAGGATGAGATGTTGTTGAACAACAAGTTTTTGGACTATATTGATTAGCTCAAGGAGTAGAAGATACAAAAGATTATGCATTACATTTTGATTTAACAGTACCTTTGGCAAGATATGTATTGGATCATAGAAATGATATAGTTTTCCCATTTTCAAGATACCAAATGCAACCTGTATGGAGAGGAGAAAGAACAAAAAGATGAAGATATAAAGAATTTTGGCAGATGGATATAGATACTATTTGGCCTTCTAATATAGACGTAGGTGTTTGGTATGATGTGCAAAGTATCTATGTTATGGATAAAGTTATGGACACTTTAGCTGTAGATTTCGGTGTGCGTATTGATAAGATTGCGAAGATTTCTCATCTATGATTAACAAAAAATTTCCTTGCTCATCTATGATTAGATACTGAACAGATTGTAACGACATGTAAAATTTTGGATGCATACTATAAGAAGCCACATGAAGAAACAGTTCAGTTATTAACTAATAATATTGGTGCTGCAGCGACGGAAAAACTAGTGGAAGTTATCCTACAAAAAGACAGACATCTACTTGCTACTATAGAGTGATACGAACAATTTAATCAAATATGTGAACAACTAGACATATTGGGAGTAAACTATGAGTATGATATTTGTATTGTAAGAGGGCATAATTATTATAGCGGTATGGTGATAGAGTGGTTAGAAAAAAATGATATTGCTTTATGATCTCTTGCTGCATGATGAAGATATGATAATCTAACAGATTTTATTGATCCGAAACAATCATTTTCTGGAGTATGAACAAGTCTTGGAAGGTTTGTGTACTTACTTATGGAAAAAATAAATAATATTGATTCTACTGATTCATATTTATTTATTAATTTTGATGATACAAAAAAAGATATAATCTGATTATATCAAAAATTTCTTGCTGCATGAAAAAAATGTGAAGTATACCCAACTCCTGCAAAATTATGAAAACAATTTGAATATGCTGATCGTAAATGAATACAATATTGTGTTTTATTGTGATCTGGTGAAAAAGAAAAAAATATATATACTGTGAAGAATCTAAAAACAGGTGAAAGTGTATCATGATGATTTGATTATTCGTATGGTATTATTCCTGTATATGTTAGTGTTGAGTGAGTCCATCAAGTACTATTAGCACAACATGCATGAGGACATCGATGATTTCCTAAGTGACATGCAGAAGCTTGAGAGAGTATTGAACAAACAGCATTAAGAGAGTGTTTTGAAGAAACATGAATATCTAATATAGACATAAGTAGACATAAATATAATTCTGTAAAGGAAATCTATATTATTAATAAAGAACATGCTCATTGATATTGTAATGAAGAAATTGTTTTAAAAACAGTTGAATATGTAATTTGATTTGTTGATACTAATACAGTAAAAATAGATAATAATGAAATAAAAAATTATTGATGGTTTTCTATTGAAGAAGCATATAATAAAGCAACATACCCTATGACAAAAAATATTATTATGCAAATAAAAAATATATTATAATTATTTGAATTTTTATGATAATATAGAAATATTTCTAAAATATAATATGACGTATTTAATATAGATATTAAATATTGTGCTTTTAAAATATTTATTTTAATATATAATTTAAAAATAAAATATTATTACTTCTGATTTAAGTGTATATGTAAATTATATATGATTTTATAAAATAAATATTATTGTTAATCGTTTAAATTTAAAAAATAATTTTATTATTCTGAATATTAATTGTTTTTTATCTAAAATAAAAAGAGTGTAAAATACACACTCTTTTTTATTAAATTAATTTCTATATAGATAAAACTGAATTTCAGTTCTATCATTTATATTAGTCCCATAATAAACTACATGAAATAAATATTTTTGCCCATACTGTAATATACTTAAATTATGGACATATGTTATTTCATGTTGTGGAGTATTGACTGGAACATCAATCATCCAATATGATGAGTTCATTGAACTAGTTGTATTACTACTAGTGACCAAATCAACGGTGACATCTGCACGTAAATTGCGTTGATGATTTTGGTTGATAATACTTTTAATTTTTAATGTATTAATTCCATTTGTATAATATGGATTATTTACATTATTATTACTAAGTAGTATATTATTTATATAAAATTGGCTACTTGTAATATTGCTACCTTCATTTTCTATATCATCTCTTTCACAACTAGTAAATATAAGAGATATAAATAAAAAAAGAAAAAATGTTTGGATGAATTTTGTTGTCATATCTAAATTGTTTTTTGTTTATGGTTATATTATAAATTTATAAAAATATAAGTCAAGTCATGTATACTTTTTGTATTTTTTGTGTTTTATGAAAATAATATTTTAAAAAATATTATAATGTATTATTATATAATATAAAAAGATATGTTGAAATATTTCTAAAAAAATATCTATAGATATTTGAAGACTGTTATAAACTTGTGGAAAAAATATTGATAACACGTGTTGTAAACAGCCTTCTAAATGATACAACCTATATACGCTTTTATATATCTTGAGAAAAAAGTATGGTTACTGTAGATGATATTAAGTTGCCGCCGCATAATACCGAAGCTGAAAAAGCTATTTTAGGAAGCATTTTTCTTGATAATCAAGTACTTTTTATGCTTGATGGATATTATATAGCACCAGAAGATTTCTATCAAAAAGAACATCAATATATCTTTGAATGAATCAAAGATCTCTGGACTATGCGTAGAACTATTGATGTTATTACGCTTAGTGATCAACTTGGGAAAAGAGGCTTTTTGGATATTGTGTGATGTCAAGATTACCTCTATGAGTTATCTATCTTTGTTATGACGACTGCAACAGCAGGTGAATATGCAAAAATTGTAAAAGAAAAAGCTGTTTTGAGAAGCATTCTCAAAGCATGTCAGTGAATTATTGGTGATGTCTATGAACAAAAAGATACATTAGAAATTGTTGATGCAATTCAAAAAAGAATATTTGATCTTACACAATATGATACAACAGATACTACCAAACATATTAAAGATATTCTTGAACAAAGAATTGAGGAACATATGGCACTTGTTGATAATCCAGAATTAATAAATGAACACAAAATTATGAGTGGATACTGAGAGTTGGATAATATGACATGAGGATTTAAGGCATGAGATCTTGTGATTCTAGCTGCTCGTCCATCTATGGGGAAAACTGCATTTGCGTTGAATCTTCTTTTACATGCTGCATTGAGAGCTAAAAAATCAGTTGCTTTCTTCTCACTGGAAATGGGGTCTGAACAAATTGCAGATAGACTTTTATCGAATGTTGCTGGAGTAGGATTGTGACATATATCTCGTGGGACATTGACTGATGGTGATTTTGCTGATATTGGTGATGCGATGGGAAAACTTTCTGATACGAGTATTTTTATCGATGATCAGGGTGCAGCAACTATTCCAACAATGAAGTCAAAATTGAGAAAAATTAAGATTGAACGTGGTTCTCTAGACCTTGTTATTGTTGATTATTTACAACTGATGTCTGGAGCTGGTTCTAAGTTTGCAGGTAATAGAGTGCAGGAGATTTCTGAAATTTCACGTGGTTTGAAAGAACTTGCAAGAGAGCTCAAAATACCTATTATTGCACTATCACAACTATCTCGTAATGTAGAATCTCGTGTAGATAAAAAACCGCAATTATCTGATTTGAGAGAGTCAGGAGCGATTGAACAAGATGCAGATATGGTAGTTATGCTGTATAGAGATGAATATTATGATCCAGATACTGACCGTAAATGAATTGCAGATATATTGATTAGAAAAAACAGAAATGGGGTAACAGGCGAAGTACCACTACATTTCAAATGAGATACTATGAAGTTTTATGAAATGCAAACTCAATAATGAGTATAAATATGCCTTTGCAACAGACAAAAAAACATGCTAGTATTGTAATTACTGTCCTTATACTGATGGTGGTATCAAGTTTTTTGGTACTAATAACTATGCGTTATTTTTTCTCTATGATGCATGGCTATACATCACTGAGTAATTATTATAAGGCATACTATCTTGCTCGTGGATGAATGGATGTGCTTGTAACGCAACACGCATACCGCGGATGGGGATATGAGACACAATTTTCTTGAGCTGAAAGTGATTTTGGATGTCGTAATTTTGGGTGTCTATTAAAATGAAGTATTTCTGCACGTTTTCCTCGTATAGATGCTAGCAATGTACCTGATACAAATGAATGTTCAAGAAGTACTGCTATCTCTCTTCCTGCTGGGCAGTCTATGATATTTCCACTTTTCTATGATGCGTATCAATCAAACACATATTTTTC
>CAXYYI010000010.1:0-13386 GCA_964293055.1 uncultured bacterium
AGATTCATCAGTATGATTAATTAAAGTCCTTTTACAAAAAGGTTTTACTGAACAGGATTGTTTGTCAATTGGACTTGCAAGAAAAAGAGATGGTGGTGATATCTATGGATTTTATCGCAATCGTATCACATTTCCAATCTATGATCATATGGGAAATTTGGTTGGATTTGGCGCGCGTGCAATCAATCCAGATGATCAACCAAAGTATTTGAACTCGTCGGATAGTCCACTGTATGATAAATCCAAAATTCTCTATGGGTTATCAACAGCAAAATCACATGTATCAACATACGACAAGCTTGTTGTTGTCGAATGATATATGGATGTGATTGGATTTTCTCGTTTGTGATATCCAATCGCAGTAGGGACGTGTGGAACATCTATGACACCAAACCATGTCAAATTATTGAAGCGTTATACACAAAATATATACTTCCTGTTTGATAATGATCCTGCAGGAATACAAGCATCAGTACGTGCTTTGAAAGTCGCATATCAACATGATATATATCCAAAAATTTTGACACTTCCTACTGAATATAAAGATGTCGATGAGTGGGCTAATGTACAACCATCGCAAGATGATATAGAAGCATTTTTTACAGCAGCACAAGATGGATTTTTGGGTGTTGTTGATCAACAATACGCTTTGTATGATATGATGAATCCTGTTGATAGAAAACGTTTTCTACAAACAATGTACGATATGTTATTGTATGTCCAAGATTGGACGATTTTGTCATGGTATTTAGAGTCACTTGCAAAAAAAGTAGGTATCTGATATGATATCTTATTTTCACAATTCAAAACATACACCAAAACGCAAACTGTACAGGTCGCTACAATGCGTAAAGAAAAACAAGCAGAGCAAACACCAGTAAAACAGTCAGAACAAGATCTATTTTATGCATTTTTTTATCAGACATTCTTACAAGACAATAGTGTTGTCGATAGAGGAGTTGATGAAGTTATGGCGTTAGTAGTTGAAGTTGCAGGAATTATAGAAGATGAAGCATTGCTGGCAGTTGTTACAGGTGAGGTAGGTGAAAACCACCATGCCCTGGCAGAGGCACAACTATGGCGAGAAAAACACTGGGATACAACGACTCCTGATAAAAAAATCATCGAAATAAAACACCACTGTAATAAATATCTCCACAATGCAATGCGTCAAATAATTAAGATGCAATCGCTATCTCCTGAAGAGAAGCAGGAACTTATGAAAAGAATACAAACTAGTAGATAAATTTTTATAAAAACATATTGTTAGTAAAATGTCAACAATTAAGCTTGTAGTGTTGACATTTTTTTGTATAATTCCAAGGAATGAGATCATTAACAGGAAATCGTCACAGATATGTGATAGTATTACTTAAAAATAAATATAAACTTAAATATAAAGACAGATGAAAAAAAACACAATCCCTGGTATATTATCGCCAGAAGAAGAAAAATTTGTAGTGAGTGTGGTTGATACTATTGGATATGCTTGTCTAGTAGACTGGCAACAATATTATGAATCTCTATTACAGTTGAGAAAATATCATCTATTTAATTCATTGAAGGTAAAAATAGATAGAGGAGTACAATTTGTACAAGATCAAACAGAAAATGATTTGTTAAAACATATTTTTGTTGTGATTGCAGAAATTGGCCTTTATAAACAAGAAGATACTTTTCATCAATTAAAAACAAAGGTTATTATACCTGATGTTATTCAACATAATGTATATCCTAAACTATTTGAATCAGTAACTGGGCTTACAATTATGGGATATCGATTAAAAGTTGAAAAAGAAGAAGAAAAAGAATAATTAACTAAAAATAAAATTTTTATATTATGTTACAATTAAAACAATTAGTAGAACAAAATCCTGATCAAATTACTCAGGAGGTTTTAGAGAATGGAATTTTTAAAACCACAATTTGTAAAAAAGTTGTCATATACACTATGATGACAGAATCTCAAGCAATGGTACATTTAGTTGAACCTGTTGCTGAAATTACACCAGAAGAACTTGCTACAATTCAGGCAATGTACTCTCGTAGTAATAAAAGTATTATAAATCGATTTATTGATTTATTATTTAATGAAAATCTTGAACAAACAACCTCAAGAATTGTGGGAGATGTTCATAAAGGATATGGACATGCATCTATTGGTGATTTAGGATCTTTTGTTCTTTGTTATGAAGGAGTGTCAATGTTAGCAGCAAAAGCTATTCAAGATACTCAATTATATGATGGACAAGAAGCATCCACTAGGTACATCACTTTTGATAAACAGCCTTTTTTATTCGTAAATAAACAAGGTAGTTTGAATGTGTCAAATGATCAAAATAATGATGTAGCATCATTATTGCAAGAATCATGGAGACATTTCTATTTGGAAGCAGTACCTATTGTAAGGGATGGTTTATTCTACAAATATCCTTGGGAAGATCAGAAAAATGTTTTAGGAGAAGATGGAGAAGGTGACTATAAACGAGCAATTAATGCAAGAGCATTTGATATTATTCGTGGATATTTACCGGCAGGATGTTCAACAAATCTTGCATGGTATACTTCAATTCGTCATTGTGCTGATCATGTTGCATGGATGCGTTGTCATCCATTGAGAGAAGTTCGTAATATTGCTCAGGTAACGCAGCAGCTTGTTGAAGTTGTTTATCCTACTTCTTTTCATGGAAGAGGTTTTTATGAGATGAGAGAGTCTTATAAAACAGAATTTATGCAACAACAATACTATCTTGAAGACTTATTGTCTCCTAATATTGCATCTTGGTACAGTGATACTTTATTAGATAAAGAATTACTAGCAAAGAAATGGAGTCAAGTTATCCTTAATAGACCACATGGACAAGAAATGCATTATAGTATTGGTGAAACTGGTACTGTTAGATTTGATGCTTTACTAGATTTTGCATCATTCCGTGATCAACAACGTCATAGAGCTGTTATTCAAAGACAAGGATTGGTATCTGATAAATATGGTTTTCACGATTGGTATTTGGATAATTTACCTGATATCGTACGTGAAAAAGCTGAAAAATTATTAACAGATAACCTTCAAATTATTAAAGAACTCATAAACAATGGTGAGATTGATAAATTTGAAGCACAATATCTTTATCCTATGGGGATGAAGATACCGACAACAATCGTAGGACATATTGGAAAGGTATTATATATGGTAGAGTTGAGAGCTCAAACTTCTGTTCACCCAACATATCATGAAAATGCTTATGACTTTGCAATGTGTATTAAAAAAACACTGTCAAAAACATTGTCTGTTCCAGATGAAGAGATTCCATTGTATGTAGATTCAGCGGTGGGACAATTCTCTATTAAAAGAGGTTCACAAACAATCTTTTTTAAAGGAAAGGCTATTTCTGACGAAGAGTAAAAATTCCTCAAACAAAAAAGCCCATGAGATTTCTTATGGGCTTTCTTAAAAAATATCGAGTATGAAGACAAAAATTCCAGACTCTGTATTGCAATTGCAACCAGAGCAAATCAAAAAATTAGAGAGTGTTGTACCGCCTATGCATGGTGCTAGTATCCCACAAAATTATCAAGAAACAATGCTTACTTTTCAGCAGGTATGTAATGAACTTGGGATTGATATGCATGATGGTATCTTATATCATCAACATCTCAAAGAAAATCCAAAAATTTTGGTAATCGTAGGTCCTAGTGGGGCAGGGAAGTCAACAATTGTAAGATATCTTATGGATACTTTTGCAATTCACTTTGCGCCTTCTGTATCTTGTACGACAAGATCTCCGCGTGGAGAAGAACAAGATGGTGAGCATTATCACTTTTTGTCACAAGAAGATTTTGCAGCAAAAATTGCAGCAAAAGAATTTCTTGAGTATGAAGAGGTATATAATGGTATAATGTACGGTACATTGCTGTCTGAGATAGAAAATATTCAAAATGCAAAGAAAATTCCATTGCTGGATATTGATATTGCAGGATGTCTACGGCTGTGTAGGAAATATCCGTCACAAGTACATGTAGTACTTATACAACCACCAGATATGGCAACTCTTGAAAAACGCTTGAGAGAAAGAGACCAAAACATCTCTGAATTCGTTTTACAAGAACGACTTGCAAAAGCAGAACAAGAAATTCTGCAAGCAAAAAAAATTGCTGATAATGTGATTGTAAATACTTCTATAATTCATATAAGAAAAAAAATTATAGAAGTGGTATGTGAAAAATTTAATATCAAATAATAAAATGAAAAAAAATACAGGTACTTTAATTGTTCTTGATGGAACCGATGGTTCTGGAAAGGCAACACAGACAAAGCTTCTTGTTACAAAACTCCAAGAAGAAGGTTATAAAGTGGAAACTTTAGATTTTCCTCAATATGACGAGTTTTTTGGTAAATTGATAGGTGAATGTCTAAATGGTGAACATGGTGATTGGGCTCATATTGATCCAAAAATAGCATCAGTATTGTATGCTGCTGACAGATATCATGCTTCCGCAACAAAAATTACGCAATGGTTGCGTGATGGTGTGGTAGTAGTATTAGACCGTTATGTAAGTTCAAATCAAATTCATCAGGGAGGGAAAATTCATGATGAACAAGAAAGAAAAGAATTTATGCAATGGCTTGATAAAATGGAACATGAAATGTTTGGTATTCCACGTCCAGATGTTATTGTTTATTTAGATGTGCCTCTTGAAGTAACAAGAAAATTGCTTCAAGACAAAGCATCAGATCAAAAAAAATCCTATAAAACATCTGGAACTGATGCTCATGAAGATGATGTAGAACATCTTCTTAATGCAAAACAAAGTGCACTAAAAATCTTAACAGAAGATCCGAATTGGATTAGAATTACATGTTATGAAAGCGATGTTTTGCTATCAAGAGAAGCTATTCATCAAAAAATTTATAGCTCTCTTAAAAATTTTTTTAAAGAGTAACACAATTATCTCAAGCCATCACTTTTTAGTGGTGGCTTTTTTTGATCGAACAAAGTGAGATCAATGCGAAGCATTTCTTCAAAACCCATCTTGCATTTTCTGTATAAATATATATATCTGAGGAGTCCTAATTTTATTATTATCAAAAAAACATGTTACGTTTTTTTTATGACAGCTTAGAAACAGTTAAAAAGCTTAAGAAACCTACAAAAAAAGACTACATCAATTTGACATTGGCAATTTTTGCGGCTGTTGTAATTGGAAGTGTATTCTTTGTTGGTGTTGACTCACTTATGAGTAATCTCTACAAAATCTTTTATTCTGTGATGAAAGCATAATCATGGTATTACAACCAGTTCCACAACAAAATGATAATCAAAAACAAATTGAAGATCGTACACATAGATGGTACTCATTGAGTGTTGTTTCTGGACAAGAACATCTTGTTGTAGAAAACATGAAAGAAAGAATCAAAAAGCAAAATCTTTTCGAAGATATTACTGATTTTCTCGTACCAGAAGTACAAGAAGTAGTTATGAAAAATGGGAAAAAACTCTCAAAACCAAGAAAACTCTATCCTGGATATATCTTCATTAAATCAAGAATGAATGATAAACTTTGGTATATTATCAGAAATACACCAGGTGTAAAATTGATTGTTGGTGCTGATACTCGTCCTATTCCATTGACTGATCAAGAATATGATGTTATGATGCAACACATCAATAATACAAACGAAAAAGCAACAATGTTTGTACCTTTCCAAATTGACGATGTAGTACTATTGAAAGATGGTAATTTCGCGAATATGAAAGGAACAGTGAAAGATGTTGATGCTGAAAAATGACTTGTTGTTGTTAATGTAGAAATTCTTGGTAGACTTACTCCAGTAGTAATGACATTTGATAAGGTAGCAGCTACTAACTAATGAGAGAACATCGTCTTGTCCATGCAGCTATTTTCCTTCTTGTTGTTGCAGTGTCATTGATATATGCACTGTTTTTTGAAGCAAAAGGGGAGAGTGTTCGTCAAGATGTTGTGACTATCTTACGTAATTGGTGAGTGGATGCAGTATCATTATCATTATCATGAACAGTTGTACAAACTGGTACAGTAGTAGCAACATGAACCACGACTAGTGGTGAAACAACTGGTGTGGATACTGCTATGACCGTGACTGGTGAAGATAGCTTTTTGCAAGAAGTACTTGGAACGAGTTCAGGGACTATTTTATCAGGGACGACACTCTATTATGGGTCTCTTGATATACTAAAAACTCTTGGTATTCGTTATGAGTATATTCTCAAAGACGCTAAATATGATATCTTCTATGCATATATAGGAAAAAACGTTTCATACAATATTGGTGATCTTGTTCGCGGTATTTGATGAAAAACAGTTGAAATTTATGCGAAAAATGATATTATAAACAATCTGTATTTCGGTGACAGAGTAATATTTGTGGAAGGACC
Organism: uncultured bacterium; assembly: GCA_964293055.1. Classification (GTDB taxonomy): domain Bacteria; phylum Patescibacteriota; class Gracilibacteria; order Absconditabacterales; family Absconditicoccaceae; genus JBDHUW01. The sequence continues at coordinate 6,417 of CAXYYI010000010.1, forward strand.
ACAGCAGACATCTGCAATTACGAACTTATTTGTTCGTATGTGATCTGATACACGAATGATACAAGATGTAACCTGACAATACAAACAACATAAAAGACATATTAGAAGTGTGTTTACTGCACAACCATAATATGCCTATAATCTTGTAAGGAATGGCAATATTATCACAAGCTATCTGTATATAGAGAATGCTTCATCTCGTATATGGTTGGGAGGTATTGTTTACATAGTATCCTTTGTTAATCTTTATATCTGCAACGTAAAACGAACATGGCTCCGGCAAAAAAAATCGCGAAAAAATTCACGCTTCATGTGACTGCGGGGAAAGCTCAACCAGCACCTCCAGTATGACCTATTCTTTGACAAAATGGTGTAAATATTGGTGCATTCATCAAAGAGTTCAACGATAAGACTATGGACATCATGAAACAATTTGCACCAACTGATGTAAAAGTTCCAGCGGTTATTACTGTTTATACTGACAGAACATATGACCTTGAAACACTACCTCCATTGACTTCAGGATTGCTTTTGTGGAAACTTAAGCAAAATCAAGGTTCAGCAGAACCAAACAAGAAGAAAATCGGTACTCTTTCAAAAGCTGATCTTATTGAAATAGCAGAAATCAAAAAACCTGTTATGAATACAAATAATATCGATTCTATTGTTGCATCTATTGCAGGTACAGCAAAGAATATGGGTATTGAAATCAAATAATACTATTTGATATACACGTGGGAGAGTTGGCCTTATAGTATAAGTACATACTCGTTATCACTACTTTATTCTTCATTATTCTTATATTATGGCATACGGAAAAAAACACAAACAAGCAAAATTGCTTGTTGAATCAGAAAAGTATAGCATGGAAGATGCTATTGCTCTTGTGAAAAAAGTATCATACTCAAAATTCATTGGTACTTTGAACATCGCAGTAAAAACATTTGCAGATCCTAAATATAATGATCAACAAATCAGAGGAACTGCTATCCTTCCTCATGGTACAGGTAAAACAGTAAAAATTGCTGCATACGTATCTGATGATCAAATCGCTGAAGCTAAATCAGCTGGTGCTGATATCGCTGGGAATGTAGAAATTCTCAAAGATATCGAAGCTGGTAAAATAGCGTTTGATGTACTTATTACGACACCTGATATGATGAGAGAACTAGCAAGAGTTGCTAAAATTCTTGGACCAAAAGGTATCATGCCTTCACCAAAAGCAGGTACTGTAACACAAGATGTAGCAGCTACAATTGACGAAGTTAAGAAAGGTAGAATTGAATTTAGAGTAGATAAGACAGGTAATATTCATGCACCACTTGGAAAATTGTCTTTTGATGATGCTAAATTGCTTGATAATATGAAAGCTCTTATGCAAGCTATCGAAGAACACAAACCAGCTGGTATCAAAGGAAAACTAGTTAAGAAAGTAGTTATTTCTCCAACTATGGGACCTGGTATCGCAGTTGAATACTAGTCTTCAACCTCAAACCTTATAATACTTCTCAAAACCCATAGAAAGTCGCACCGTTGGTGCGATTTTTTTGTTGGAGAATATTATAATTATATATAAAAAATATGTCAACTATTATATCATTTTTCAAAAAAAGAATATATAGTCACATATAAAATTGTAAAAGAAAAGAGGAATCGTATTGGAAAGAGTGCTAATATTTGCGTAAATAGATATATATATGTACTATGATAGAGTTATGTTTTAGTATTATGTAGAAGATCATGTATATCCCACCATCATTACGAGAAGATATTGAAGCTCTCAAGTCAGAAGGGAAATTTGATGAAGCTTTGAAAAAAGTAAATCATGTCCTTATGAGAGATCCGACACATGAAGATGCATTGTTGCAAGTGGTGGATATTGAGTATAGAAGAGGAGAGTTGGATAAAGCACAAAAACCAATTGATTTTTTGATGCATATGAAAAAAGATGATCCAATGCATATCTATATAAAAGGTGTTCTTGAAATGGAAAAAAATAACTGGTATGATGCAAAAAAATATTTTCAAGAAGCAATTATTATGACAAAATTTGAAAATCATGAGATTTTGCGTTGCTATGGACTGTGTGAGTACTGGTATGGTAATAGAGAAAAATGAATGACTTTTTTGCAACAAGCATTTGATCTCCATAATACTGATGCAGAAATTATCTATAATCTTATTGAGTTATACTTGCTTGAATTTGATTATAGAAGAGCAAAACGTATGATCAAATATTTCTATGATAAGCATGATAAACTAGAAACATTTGATAAAGAAATTGGTTTTTATGATCAAAAAGTAGAACTTTTTCAAAAATTTATTGAGCAAAATACTGCAGTAGCAGCATAAAAAGAGACGTTTATTTTACTATCTAGAATTGATATTGTATGAAAAAATTACTCCATATAGTACATACTATTAAAAATACAAAAACACGAATTATGATTCAACAGTTTTGGCAAGGACAATGGCGACAAGTCTGGATGATGAGCTTTGTTTTTGCGCTTTTATTGATGTTTTTACACGGATTTATTCTTGCTGCAACACTTACATGACATGCTGCACAAGGTGTTAAAGAAAAACTATGAGTCTACTTCTATATGAAAGATGCTACACAAATGTGAACTGGTGTAACACAAGAACAGCTATCATCTCGTATTGTTAAATTTAAAGATGAACTTGAAAAAGGTGGAGTAGCTGTTACCTACTACTCAAAGGATGATGCACTTGCAAACCTACAACGTCGTCTCCCAAATATGGTTAAGAATTTTGACCAGTATGGAATTGAAAATCCACTTCCAGTGACACTATACGTCACATTCCAAGACCAACAACAATATGACTTTGTTATGGAAGCAAAAAAGTGATATGAAGATATGCTGCTTGCTGGCCCAAGTGGTGGTAATACTGAACAGCAATTTACAAGAAATGCTCGTGTCATCAATGTACTTCATGTGCTACAATTCTTCTTTGTGTTTATCATTATTGCATGTGTTGTTGTGATTCTTGTCTTTTTAAGTATGATTATCAAAACGAAATTCACTGCAATGCAACATACAATCAATGTACAAAAACTATTAGGTTCACCGTTTAATCGTCTTAAAAAGCCATTCTTCTTCAATAGTTTTGTATTGTTGGTATTATGATATATTATGACACTTATCTTGTCAGCTATCTTAATATATAACCTTAGTAGTATCTTTCCATATCTGTTTGGTATGTCGTTGAGTGATCTGTTTGGTGGAAAAATTGGACTCAGATTTATTCGATTATTTGTGGAATTCATAGCTATGCTTGGAGTAGCACGAGTTTATGCAAACTGGCAATTAACACAACTTTTGAGAAAAGAATAAAGATATATATATGAAAGAAAATATCAGCATCCCGCTGGTATTTTTTAAAAAAAGAAAAAACCGACCAAAGGTCGGAATTTCATAGATTGTCTGGATAGTATTGATTATTTGTTGTTGATTGATCCTAGAGTAACTTCAATTTTTTTATAATCTTTATCTCTATAGACAAGAAGTGAAATTTTGTCTCATGCTTTATATGTATAGAGAGTATAAAGAATTGGCATATCTCCTTGTACTCATTGATTGTTGATTTCAGTGATAATATCCCCAGAAAGGAGACCAGCATTTGCAGCAGGAGAGTTAGGTTGTACTGTATGGACAAAGATCCCACTAAATTTACTGATATTAAGTGTTTTTGCAGTAGCTTTTGAGAGCATGCTAGATTCAATACCAAAGTATGGTCTCATAATTACTCATCATGTTGTTGCAGTTCCAGTTGTCACTGATGCAAGTGTTGATTGAATGAATTCACGAGTCAGTGGAAGAGTAAATCCAATACCTTCTCATTGAGCAATAGCTGTATTCATTCCTATAACTTCACCATTTGTATTGATAAGTGGTCCACCACTATTTCATGGATTGATAGAACTATCAGTTTGGTAGAATCCTATATATGAACCAGTATTTTGATCAGTAAGTGTTCTGTTTTTTGCACTAATAATACCAAATGTTGCACTGTTTGCATATTCAGACAATGCATTACCGATTGCGATGACAAATTGTCATACACGAATAGGTGATTGGAATGAAACAAATGATGCAGGTGTTAGTTCAGTTGGTGTTTTTTGATCCTTATCAACAATTTGGAGAATTGCTATGTCTAATACAGGATCACGTCGTATTTTTTGTACGTTGTAAGTTTCTCATTCACTATCAACGACAGTGTATTGTGCAGTTATATCTTCAACAACATGTTTGTTTGTTACAATATATCAGTCTTTTGAAACGATAATACCACTACCACCTCATACTTTGATAGTTTCTTTTTTCTTTAATTCTGATTGAGGACGTTTACCTAGGAAAAAACTAATAGGATCACTGGGGTAGAATTCTAAATCTTTTGTAGCAATGATACCAACAACAGATGGAGTTGTTTGTTCAATAGCTTGTGATACGTCAGATTCTAAATTACTTGTTTTTTTGTAGTCTTCAATACGTTCTTCAATAACTTGTTGTTTTGTATCTTTTGTGATGATTGTCCCTTGGGTATTAATTCGCGGAAGGCAAAAAGTTGATACACCAAGTACTGTTGCAGCAGAAATAAGAATAGTAGTAATGACTGTAGTTATTGGATGTTTCATAGGGAAATATGGTAGTAAGGTAAAATTTAAGTTGTTATGTTGATAACGTATGTTATTGAATAGTTCTTCTCATTTTTTCACTTCGTCTTATCATGATTTCATAGATATTGGTTCATAGTATATGTGCAGCTGTTGGTAGTGTATTTGTTGTATCTTTTATATTGGTATATATTTCGACACTATCTCAGACTTCTAGATTATGTCACATAGTTGCAACAATTATATAGTTCATACTGATAGTACCAACAACAGGTAAGTATACATTTTTCCATTTGATATACCAGTTGTTACTTAATCATCTTGGCAATCACTCATAGTAGCCAAATGGTATAAGAGCAATTTGTATATCTTGATCAGTTGTCCATGTACCATTGTATCATACATACTCTCATGATTGAATATTTCTTACTGTCAGTATAGTAGAGTGGATACTTGCTACTGCTTGTAGTGCTGTAGTGTGTGCATAATATATATGATCGTACGGGAGAGGACTGTATCAATACAGTGCTATACCAGATCTCCATGTATTGAAGAATGGATCCTGGATGGTAAATATACCAGCACTTGCTCAAATATGCTTATAACGGGGTAAAAATCAAGCCTCAGTCAGTTGTGTGAACATAGTTTTGAAACGCGTAATTTGCGTATCATTGTAACTACTATCAGTTGCATCAGCATGAGATAGGTGACTCATAACTCATTCCACAGTAATATGAGTTGATGCTTGGAGTATATTAATAAGATTTTCTATATCATGTAAATCGAATCACTCTCTATTCATACCTGTATTAAAAAAGATATGAATACGAACTTTTTTCCCTCTATCAGCAAAATAGTTGAGTGTTGCAAATGAACTTACAACAAAAGCAGTTCTTTTCCAGTTATATAATTTATAATTATTAGGATTTGTATCACTGAGAACAAGATAGTTATGGTTATTATACTGTGAGGCAATTTTATACTCTGGATATGAGTCAATACAAATATACTCACATGATGCGTCTTTTAAGATAGTTGCGATCTCTTTGATACCATGACCATAAGCATTTGACTTAATGACAGGGAAAAGGTAATCTCATGGATTTTGCTGCAGAAGATACGAAAAATTCTGCAAGAGAGCTTCTTGTGAAATATAAATATTATTTAATGCACGAGTTTTTTTCCCAAATAAGGAGCGTAAAAATTGTAACATGATTTATTTATGTTCAGTTATCTTAACACCAATTGATTGTAACTTTTTCACAATATTATCATATCATCTGAGGATGATAGTTTCGTTATGAATAGTAGTTTTCCCTGATGCGATAATTCCAGCAACAAGTAAAGCTCATCCTCATCTAATATCAGTACTGTTTACAAAATTTCCTTTTAATTTTGTTGGTCAAACAATTACAGCTTGATGTGGATTAAGAATTTCACATTTGGCTCATAGTTTTTCAAGTTCTGCAAGGTATGCAAATCTTCCTTCAAAAAGTCTTTCAAAAATTTTTCCTACTCATTGTGCTTGTGTCAAAACGACAGCCATAACAGATTGGAGATCTGTTGGAAATCATGGAAAGATCATGGTTTTGATTTGTGTTGTGTGATATTTACTAAGATTTTTTGAAGTAACACGGAATGATTGATGATCAAGAATTTTATAATCAATACCTACTGATCTTGCAAATGTGAATGTTGAAAGAAGTTCTTTGATATCCACACCTGTAACAGTTAAACTACTACTTGGAGCTAATGCACCAATTGCAAGATACAGTCACGCTTCTAGCATATCACCAATGATTGCAAATTCTTTCTCTTCGATACGAAGTTTTTGCGGTTTGATAATAATACTATGATCATAATTGATTTCTATATCAGCACCAATGTTTTTTAAGAATGCAATGAGATTGAGAACATGAGGTTCTATAGCTGCATTATGAATAGTAAATGTTCTTTTCTTTTGTCCAGGTAAAAATGCAAGATATGTCAAAATTGCTTCAGTTGTTGTAACACTAAACTCTTTTTGGATGATATCATCCTGTGGGTTTCATACTTGTTCATACATTTTAATATTTCCTTTTTGAGACACTTTAATTCCACATTGTGTCAGTGCATCATCAAATGCATCTAGTCATCTTTTCCCAAGATTACACCCACCAGTACCAATAAAATGAACTTTTCCATATTTGAGAAGTCCATAAGGAATCATGAGAATAGATACTCTAATTTTTAAACATTTTTGTGATGTTAGATCAAAGAACTTTTTCCCCTTTGATGCTTTTACAGCTTCATCAGCAACAATTTGTAGATTTTGTACATCAAGTATATTTGGTA
>CAXYYI010000011.1:0-11866 GCA_964293055.1 uncultured bacterium
GCTTGATTTAGATATAAATTTCCAATACAATATAGAAGATTTTGCAAAAAAATATACTGATCGCGTCAAAGTTGTCTCACTTAGTGCCGCATCAAATGTGACTGGTGTATTGTATGATCTTGCTCCTATTGCCAAACTCCTGCGTGATGATACATTCTTTATCGTTGATGGATCGCAAGCAGTACCTCATGTTCCTCTACATATGTGTTTTGGATCACAAGAAGAAAATTATATACAACGTCTAGATGCTCTTGTCTTCACAGGGCATAAAGTCATGGCTGATACATGACTTGGAATATTGTATCTTGCAAAAAAACATATCAAAATACTCTCACCTGCTCGATGAGGTGGTGGAATGATTGAACATGTCGATAAACAATGATATAAAACAGCTGCATGATGGCAGAAATTCGAGCCAGGAACACCGCATATAGTTGGTGCTGTCTCAATACTGAGAGCTATAGAGTATATAGAAAGCATAGGTGGTTATACAACAATTCTTGAACATGAAAAAAATCTTGTTGCATATGCTCTTGATTGTATTACAAAAAATACTAACCTCAATCTTCTTGGTATGCAAACGACCGAATATACAAATGGTACATGACTAACACTTCCAAGATTAGGTATATTCTCACTCACTCACAAAAATCTTCCGAATCATATTAGACTTGGAGAGACACTTGCAACTGAAGGTATCTGTGTAAGATGTGGTGGACATTGTACACATCCTCTCTTCGCTCTCTATGAACAACATGGATCATGTAGAATAAGCACCTACATATACAACGATATCGAAGATCTACAAAAAACCTTTGATATGCTAGAAACACTATAAGATCGACCTTCGGTCGAATGCCCAAAGGGCATATATGTGAAGAATACACAATACGATAGTATATATTATTATAAAATCCTTTTAGTTATTGATTATATTACAATGAAAAAATTCTGCGCTATTATGTTACTCTCAGTTATTGCATTTGCAAATGCAACATACCTTACATCAAAAGCATATGGACGATTGTCATGACCATCAATTTGTGACATCAATAGTAAACTCTCATGTGATATTGCTATGAGTCATCCAGCAGCATATATATGACCTATTGTATTTCCTGCTATTGCTATGGTTGTCTATCCTGTATTATTTCTCATTGCATGGTTTGGAAAAAAAGCACAAAAAGATGGAAAAGATGGACAAAAATTCTACCAAATACTGACTTACCTCAGTTGAGCAGGAATTTTGTTTAATAGCTACTTTATCTACCAAGAGACCTTCACTATCGGCGCATTTTGTCCATTATGTTTACTTTGTACAGCAATAATTATTAGTATTTTTGTTATAAGCCTTCTTGGATGGAAAAAATGAAAACCACCAGTAATTGTACATGCATAAGAAAACAACACTCAGACATAAAAAAACATCTTTGCAATAAAATCCAATTAATTAATCTTATATTTTCTATAATCTAAAAAGCCTCCCTATAACAGAGAGGCTTTTTTTTATAAGAATAATATCGCAATGGATGCGATAATGAATAATAATGCTATCACAAAGAGTGTTGTGTAGACTTTTGCATTTTGCGTAATCTCCCATGGTGATGGAATAAGTGCAAACATAATGCATCCAATACCTGCGAGTATACATGCAGATGATCCCTGGAGGTATTCTATTTTTTCCAAAAATGAGAAAGGCAGCAAATTAGTTTTTAAAGCTATTTCTAACAGCCCTGTAATCACAAGAGCAACTCCTATCCAAAATGGATAATAGTATACAATAATATTTTTCATCATTTCTATTTTTTATTGTTCATAACTTCTCTCAACAATTTCTATACCTTGTTGTTTCATTTTTTGAGCAAACAAGATATGATTCTGTTTACACTCCTCCACAAACAGATCTTGGAAAGAGACTTTTTTATTATGCAACTTGTATTCAGACACCATCCATACAAACCCTAAACACCAACTCTCCCAGTGTTCTATAGCAGCTTGTTGATCTGTAATACCACCAGTATAGTTCATAAACATAGTTTGATGGTCGGTGACATATACATATGGGCTCATATGAGCAGCAATATTTGTATCATATTTGATACCCATAGATTGTGACAATTTTACAAGCTCTAAAATTTCCACCTCAAAATGAGGAAATATCAAGGCTTTATTCAAAAGGCGATATGTATAACTTTTTTCAAAGTTCATATATAATTCAGATTTATTCATTGCCTTATGCAAAACAGCCACAAAATCATCAAAAGTACCAATTGGTGAATCGATAGTCAGTGTAATAGAATAACCTACTAGTGACTGCACCTCTACTTCAATTCGTCCACTTCCAGCACAGTTTATGCATTGTTTATTAAGTGGAATTGCAGCAGTTTTGCCATGTATCATAGGTGTTCCTTCACCGCGGCAGACTGGGCATATTTTTTTTACAGTTTCTTTCATAGTATTTTTATTTTTTATATTCACGAATATGTTAATGATCAATTTATTTTTGTTCAAGAAAATTATAGAGAATATATATGCCCATACAAGACTTTTTCAAAAATATATTTATAATAAAAAGCTGTATCGTAAAAGAAAAATCTCTCAAAAGAGAGATTATATCTATTATCTAATTTTAATGTTTACCCTCTCACTCTCATAATATATCTTTTGAGTTCATCGATTCATTCGCCTGAGATAGCTGAAACAAAAAGTGGTGTATAATCAGCATAGTCTTCTTCAAGTTTTTTGCGTTGTTCTGGTGTGAGTTTATCTATTTTATTGAAGACGTAACGGCGAGATTGTAGTGCATTGATACGATGCAAAATTGTGTCAACTACGTGAATCTTGTCTGCAATCTTAGGATCATTTGCGTCTATCACGTGCAAGAGTAATTGCGAATGAATACTATCTTCAAGTGTTGATGTAAATGCTTCGATCAAATCTGGTGGAAGATCACGAATAAATCCAATCGTATCATTGATAAGAATTTTACCATATGATTGGTATTGTGTATAGATGCTGTAATCTGTCTCCTGCGCAGCAGTTCCAGCAGCGCTGGAATTTTCATCGGTGACATATCATACTGCTGTACCTACACGTGTATGATGTCACATATCCATCGGCGGTTTCATTTCTCATACAGCAGTTCATAGTGTTGCAAATAGTTTGTCTTCAACAAGAATATCTTTTCATGTGAGACGATGCATCAAACATGACTTCCCAGCATTGGTATATCAGACAATTCACACTGTAAATAAATCTTTACGAGTTCTTCATGCACGATGGAGTCCACGAACTTTTTTATACTTTTCAAGTTCCTTCTGAATAACCAATTTCTTGTCTTTCAAGTGTCTTCTCATACGTTCAGTATTTGTTTCACCAATACCTCTTCCTGCTCTTCCTCCAGATCATCATGTCCCTCATCACTGACGAGACAACTCCATACCCATACCGAAAATACGCGGTCACATATGGTGAATAGCCGCTAATTCGATCTGCAATCTTGCTTCAGTACTTGTTGCATGACGTTCAAAAATCTTGAGAATCAGGTCAACACGATCCCAGACTTGAATATTATCTTTACGGAACATCTCAGAGACATTATATATTTGCCCTGGTTTCATAATATTACCGATAATCAAAAGTGACGCGTTATTTTCTTTCATATCTGCTTTGATTTCTTCTAATTTCCCATTTCACACATATGTACGATAATCAGGCATCGATCTTTTTTGAATTGCTTTAGCAATCACAACTCACTTATATGTTGTCACAAGACTTTCAAGCTCAGCTAGACGATCTTGAATAAGTTCTTGTGGGAAAATTGGTGGTACGATATCAATCACATACACACGCAATTCCTTGTTTTCAATTGGTTTTATATCTTGTTCTTTATGTTCTTCGTTATATATTTTTTCTTTCATAGATAGTATTAATCAGCAAAAATAATAGTTTCTTTTTGTGATTCCTGATGATTAAATGTTGTATCTCCAAGCCATTCTTTTACATGTTTTCCAACTACTTCTTTGTAGTGAGATTCTGTTTCTGGTTTTGCTTTGATTGTTGTACGCATTTTTTGATAGTTATACCAATCCCATGAAACATCTTTGATAAGTAAATCTTGTTGAGCTTTTTCACAACACTCTTGTGAACAGAATCACATATGTTTTTTATATATTTTTTTATCAGCAATAATACGAGCATTACATGGAGAGTAACGACAGTTTTCACAGTTATCTGTTTTTTGTCCACTATAGATACACTCACCAATTGTAACATGTGTCTTTTCATCACCAACATGTGTTGATACTCTACCATCAAACGTATAGAGATTACCTAACCAGTTTCCATCATTGTATGAGTTTACATATTTTACAACTCATCATTCAAGCGCATAGACATCTTCCATACCAGCCTTGTGGACCATAGCAGATAATTTTTCACAACGAATTCATCATGTACAGTATCGTAAAATTTTCTTATTTGCAAATGTGTCTTTATACTTTTGCAACAGATCTGGTACTTCACGGAAATTAACTGTTCCTGCAGGAATAGCATGTTTAAAGTGTCCTAGTTTATACTCGTAATCATTACGCATATCCACAATTACCCAGTCTTCCAAATCACCTGCATCAACAAGTTTTTTGAAGTCTTCAACAGATAATTCTTGACGATATTGTTCAATCTCAGCCTGTGTTACTGTTGTACCAAGTGCTACGATCTCTTTACGATATTTTACCGTCATTTTATCAAAATAGTACTCATCAACTTGTGTTGCTTTGATATCTATATCTGGAATATCTTTGAAATATTGGTTGTGTTGAAGGTATAATCTATACGCTCTGATTTGCCCAGCATTTCCTGTGAGTGTCGCACTGATTCATTCCTCACCGATATAAATACGGCCTTTTAGGCCGAGGTCTTTACAGAATGACAAGTGATCTGCAACCTCTGCATGCGGATCAGCAATATCCACAAATTTATAAAACGTCAAAAGCGTGTAATCTAACTTTTTTTTAGACATTGTCATAAAATATAATAATAAAGGTTGTACATTATGGTTGTTGCCACAGTACGTTATCCCCCCGGATAATGATATGAGTATAAAGAAAGGGACAAAAAAAGCTATGGTAAATATTTTGTGTGGTTCATTATTATTTATAATATATCACATAAAGAATCATATAAGTATTGGATGATAATCTCAATATAGACACATGTAAGTATCATGTAAAAATATGAGTTAAAAAACTCTTCCAAACAAAAAACTTTTGACTGCTTGCAACATAAAAGAGGTAACTTTTTTATAAAAACTCATTAAGACAAAAATCGTTCAGATTCTCAAAAACTAGTTTATAAAATGATTTTCTCATCATATATTTTTTCCTAACTTTGTCAGTTTTTTTCATAAATTATTTTTCTATAGTGCAGGCGTATCTTCAAAAAGGTACATAACCTCTCAAATACTATAGACATATAGGCTTACTGGCATTGCCATAGTCATAGTATTTTGAGAGCTGTAACACTCTTCATTATATCATCACATACATACCATGGAACATATAAAAACTATTTTACATAGAAAATATGGCAACATATATATGCAACAGACACAAAATAAAAGACAAAAAAATCATATAAAAATACATCATAAAAAAACACAGTTATTTTTTATTTATTATATACTACAAGAATAATGAAAGCGATACAATTAACCTTGGATAGTATTTTTCAACAAAAAGTATGATGTAATTTATTACAATTACAACATTATGAAAAGTTATATAACATGCCTCGCTTACAGTATCTACAACACACTTGTCGTGATAGTTTAGAATATATCAAAAAAAAATGTGGATTTGTAATTTTGGTTATGTACTCAGACGATGGAAAGATATATGTAGAACATGATTGACATAGTCGATGACTACCAGCTTGCAGTATGTACTATACAGAACAATTTCATCAGGCTATCAATAGAATAGCAAGACGCATTTCTCCACATATTGAGCTTTCTCATGTTGAGCCAATTCTTTTAGTAGACAATACTTTTTGTCACCAAAAAGAAGCACATACTATGCATTGAATTGTTTATATTGCAAGAATAACAAATGAACAACTCCTTTTAAACACACAAAACTGAAATTTGCTCCATCTTTATGATGAGTTTATAGATGGTATTCATAAATATGGAAACAAAGATATTTTACTCTACATACAGAATACTATTTTACCAAAAATAATAAAAAGAAAAAGTATTTGACACCAAGATAATGAAATAAGTATCAATACAGCTATGAAAAGTAGGTATATTATTCATGAAAACTTTATGAAACCATTGCTTAGATTATTATGAATCAATAAAAATAAAATGATAAAAAAACGAATTCTTGAACAATGTAGTGAATCTAAAAATATTATTGATGTGTCATGTGGTGATGATAATTTAATACATATACTAGCGCAAGATGGAGAGAAAAAAATTATCTGAAATGATATATCATGGAGCCAAATCAATACCGTAGAATCACAGAATAATATATTATTCACAAATCACAGTGCATTGGATATGCCGTTTACATCAGGAGTATTTGATATAGCAATCTGCAAAAACACTTTACACCATATGGAAAATAGAGAGCAGCTTCTTTTATTACTCAAAAATCTAAAAAGAATTGCAAAAAAAGTAATTATTGTAGAAATTGAAAACCCACTAAATGCAAAAGGAATTGCATGACGATTACACAAATATCGATACCGTAGTTTTTTAAAAGACGTATGAAATGCATATTTAAATACTTCACAAACACTTGAACTTATCAATCATATATTTACAGACAATTATAGCATAGATTATTGAAATTTTAAGACACCCCAGGGAAAATATATTCGAACAGTAATTAAACAATTATAATTACACAAATATTATTTTATTATATTTTATCATGGCTATGCAACAACATCTAGCAACAGAATTTGAGATCAAATTTACCGCTATTGATCCAGATACTATGAGAAAAAAACTCACAGATATATGAGCTACTTGTACTATTCCATTAAGACGTATGCAAAGATTTGTATTTGCTCATCCTACAAATCCAAATGCATATATAAGGGTGAGACAAGAATGACACAAAATCACTACCACATATAAAGAACATGACGACAAACAAGCAATCGATAGCGTCAAAGAAGTAGAAGTAGTCATCGATAATGCTGAAAAGATGAGAACCATCTACCAAGCATGTGGATTAAAAGAAAAAGCTATACAAGAAACCTATAGAGAAACTCGAGAGTATAAAAATATAGACATCAGTATAGATAGACGACCTGGATTAAGACCATTTATAGAAATTGAATGACCAGATCAAGAATCAGTTTTAGAGTGTATAGAAAAATTAGGACTTATGATTGAAGATAGTATTTGAGGAACTGTTTCTGATATCTATCATAAAGAATTATGAATACCTCATGAAATTATTAATAGTACTCCTGTTATTACTTTTGATAATCCTCCAGGAGCAACAAGACTATAAATTTATATGTCTATGTTTGTCTACATAAGTAATTAATAAATTATTTTTCAAGAAAAAATAAAAACAAAAAACAATTAATTATATATTAAATATTTAAAACAGATAATAATATAAAGAATATTAACAAAAACAGAATTTTTTAAAAAAATACTCCAGTAATTAATTAAAAAATAATTAATTTATATATTTTTATATAATAAATAATTTTCTTATGACAATAAAAACAATTGCATTTGATGGAATTCATAGATCAGGGAAAAATACACAAATAAAATTATTACAAGAAAAAATACAAAAATTATGATATGAAGTATTTTCAATTAGGTGAGAATATTATAGAGAATGAAATTGAGAAAATAATTTATTAGATCCATACTCTGATCGATGGCAAAAAAATAAAACAAATAATAACTATGATGAAAAATCTCAAAGATTACAGAGAGAATTATATTATTTTTTCAATAAAAAACTTCCTGAATATTGTAAAAATAATAATATTGATAAAAGTGTTGTATTTTTAGAAAGATCTATTGTTTGAAAATATTTATTTAAATCATGAGAGTGAGAGATAAATAAAAATAGTAATTATTTTTCTCAAAAAAAGAACAACACACAAAATATTAATAATTCAGATAAATTTATAAAAGAAATAATAATTCCAGAAATAATTTTTGTCCTACAACCTTCAAAAGAAGAATTATTAAAAAGATTATTGTTGACAGAAGTAGACAATAATAAATTACATCAAAGCATAGTTTGAGAAAATAATAATACTGAAAGAGATAAAGCGAGACTAGAATATAAAAAATTATACATTCCACAAAAATATGATCTATATTATAATTGATTATCTCAAATACCTGAACATATATATAAAAAAATACATCATATAAAAAGTGATGCAGATCAAGAAACTATTCACCAAGAAATTATGAAAAAAATTGGGATATTATAAATAGAACGAAAAAAGATCAAACTAATTGTACGATAATTACAATTGATAGCAATTTTTGCATACTGTAAAATAATACTATATTTTACTGGGAAATTATATGATACAAAACTAATACCCTAAAATCAAAGATTTTATTATATTTTCCGCTAACCTCTATATATCATAAAATATGTATATCAAATTGTTTCAGTTATTGACTTTATTATAAATATATTCATAGAAATAAAAGATACTATAAAGTACGCTCCTACGTAAACTATATTTCTTTATTCTTCCCTATACTATACCCATGCATACGAAAAAAATGAAAGAACAATATGCCTCCATCTATGAACAATTCTTCACACAACACACTATTATTTTTTCAAGTCCATTTGTATTATCACGATCAGGAGAAGCTGATGCATGGTACAGCTGAATATCAATTAAACAAAAAATACCACTGAGAATGTATGCATGAATTACACCTTCTACAAAAAAATGAGTACAATTAGGGACTATTACATTTAAAGATATGACTAATCACTCATTTATAACAACAAATCTTCATGAATACGCTCCATATATTACAGAACTACAAGATTTTATACAACAATATACAACACATATAGTTGAATGATATACAATAAATATCATTACAGAACTACCAAGATGAATATGAGTATGATTTGATAGTGTGTTCGCTTTGCTCATTGCAACAAACATTCATAGACTACAAAAATGATACAACAACAACTTAATACATGAATGCACTGAGATCACTGAAGATATCAATAATAGCAACAGTAGTATATACCATATAGCAAGACTTGCGCATACTATTGAATCACAAATTAAATGATATCACTATATAAACTGAGCTATAACAACAAGTATTTCTCATTCCTCATTTCCTATAATTAGCTTCCATGAGGATATACCAAACTTGGGCAAAAAAGAGTTGTTTTCTATGGATGATTACAAGTGTTTTTGTTACCCACTCAATACCCTTTCATCAGACATAGGATCTACAACATATGCCCCAATTGATTATTGACTATTATACTCCGGGAGACCAACACTCAATGAACACACCTCTCATCCAAACATGCAAAAAGAATCAAACACATTGCTTGATGAAACATATAATATGTTCAAGGACCACCTAAGCACTACAAGTGCAACTAGAAAACCAAAATTCTATAAAGCACTTATTGCACCACATATAAAATGAGAGAATAATGTTCTACAAAGTGTTTTATGATATACAAGTTTTGACATACTCCACAATCTCAAAAAGCTCTATCATAAGTGATATACAGAAGAAGATATAAAAAAATTCTTACTATCTATTACTAAATGAAGACACGCACACAATGTCGTCAAAAAATCGTCTGCGCATCTATCACAACTTATAACAGCACTGCAACAATTTTTCTGATACAGAGGTGATCTTCTCTGAATTTCATATAATGATAGCAATACTATGTGAGGATGTCTTCTTTTCGCTACACCACTTGAATGACTAAGAAAAAATATCCTCAATACACTCTATCAAGCACAACGTGATTTCCCTTGAGCGGAACTTATTTATACATCATGGAATGATTGAATTGAGTCACAATGATTACTCTGCGAGCAAGATTTAGCACAACAAAAAGCATCTTCATATATTGATAGTAATATGCTAGTTTTGGAGACACAAGACAAAAATATGATTTTTTGATCATATAATGACCTTATAAGACATCAAGATATAGACATTATTCTCGATACCGTACACATGAAAATATACACACAAGGCAGAAAATTAACATCAAAAGATCTACACTCACAAACATGAACAATAGAAATGCTTATGACAGCACTGAAAAGTATAGGTACAGATATATCAAACAAGCAACTCCCAATTTCAAGTTATAGTAAAAGCAAAAATGACATGGTATGAAAAATCATTATTCCTCTGACAAGATTTATAAAAGAACATTTAAAAAAAGAGCTGCCATTGGAGTGCTATGGTGGCATGTATGATTATTTCCTTAGACTCAATAAACATAATATCAAATTTGGGATTATGAGAAAGGCAGTTGAAATGCACTAGAAAATCACTATATCATATAGTATGAATCCACAAAGATCTATAGAAGCTGATAATACAGTATCATGAGGTACTCTTCCTCCATGACTCCAAGAGCATACAAGTACTATGTATGCTTTTTTGCAGACATTGGAAGTTACACAAGATATGATACAGAATAAAGATATGATGCACACAGCATTTATTCACAAGTCATATGCAGCTGATTATAGTGGTGATTATGTATACAATGAAAGACTAGAATTTCTTGGTGACGCTATTTTGAGTGCTATTGTTGCAAAACTCCTCTACATTGATTTTCCAAATCATGCTGAATCAGACTTAACTCTCTATAAAATAGCTCTTGTCAGAGCTGAAAGCCTCGCTGCTGTTGCACAAGATATTGGACTTGATAAAGTTATTCTTCTTGGAAAATGAGAAGAAAAAAATAATTGAAGAGTAAAAATTACAGTGCTGTGTGATTGTCTAGAAGCATTGCTCTGATTCCTCTATCTAGACTGTGGTGCAGATATAGTTGAAAACATAGTCAAAAAATATATTCTTAGCAAGTTGAGTCAAGAAACTGAGCTGAGCGTCAAAAGTTATAAGTCTCACTTACAAGAACTCGTACAAAAACTTCATAAGGTCACACCTCACTATATAGAATTAGAATACTGAAAAGATCCTGAAACACATGAACTACTCTATGAGTCACGTGTTTATATGTGAGAACAACTTCTATGAAGTTGATTATGAACTAATAAAAAGAAAGCACAAGAACAAGCTGCAAAAAATGGATATGAACTATGGCAAAGTCAAAACACAACACCATAAATATTCATTTAAAAAACATCCTATGGATGTCACGGTATTATCTAAAACAGGAGAAGAAATCTTTTATTATCATTATTATACTATTTGTGATGAAATTCAAATTCCCAATTATTAAACACTCTGTGTTATGGTTAGTAGTGTGATTCTTTCTTATTGTTGCTTCACATGCAATATTCTGGAAAAATATGAATCTCTCTGTACAATTTACTGGTGGAGTTGAAATCAAAACTGATGCTAAACTTAGCGCAGATGAAGTAAAATCAGCTCTTACACCAAAACTACAAGAGATTGGATACCAAAATCCAACTATCGTCGTATCACAAAACAATGAGGGTTCAACTATCCTTCTTCAAGTAAATGTAGACAATCAAGAACAAGTACAAAAACTTAGTAGCGCTGCTCAAGAGTTTGTAAAAAGCAAGGGAAATATTCTTGAACAGTCTGTTATTGGAGCGAGCGTTGCGGTGTTCGTAAGAAATAGTGCAATCA
>CAXYYI010000012.1:0-10457 GCA_964293055.1 uncultured bacterium
CATATATTTTATTTGTTGCAACGTCAAAAATAGACCAATCTGCTTCTCAGATTTGCCAGTGTTGCAGTCAGTATGTTAGGTCAACATTGAAATATATAGCTCAGACAATTTGTGTTTCGTTATCTAGAAATGTACGTAAATTATCTAACCATGCATCTTTTCTTGTAGTTTCTTTGGCAAATACTTCTTGTGATTTCTGTTGATTATAATTTTCTGTATACCAAACTGCAGTTGTTCATACCTCATCAACAAAAAGAGGTTTTCCTATTTTTTTAATTCTGTCTAATAGTTTCCATTGTGGGTGTGATACAATCTCATATGGTTGTTGCCATAGACGATTTGCATGTCATTTCCCTCGATTATAAAATGTAAATCCCATAACATCGACATAGTCATCACCAGGATAGTAGTCTTCAAAGGTTGGACACTTGAGTTTATGTTTTTGTGCAGGATAACAGTACATAAGTTGTGATTGTTGATTTGGGAAAGCATCACGAGTGGGCATATCCCAACCATTAACTGACATATCAAATAGTATATCTTCTTTTGTTAATCATGCATCTCTTGAAAGCTGCCAGACACGTTTCCATGCCTTTGCAAAATTTGCAGGATCAGACGATCGAGGATACCATCAGCCATTCATTTCATGCATTGTTCTGAACACAACTTTTATGTGAAGTTGTTGTATGAGCTCAAAGAAATTTTTATATGATTCATCTGCTTTTCATTCTGCGACATCTTTTGCAGTCATCATACCAGGTGCGACAGTGATATGATATATTCTTTGTCTTCCAAGTGTATAAGGAATTTTTGCTATTGTATTATATGCATTTTCATTCCATGGATCAAAAATAAATGAAACGATTGGTATTTGAATACCTACATTTTTTTCAACCCATTGAATATTTTCTATACTATTATCTCGTGATTTGAGACCAAGAAAGTATGCGTCAGTATTTGTATGTGTGAGACTATTTATGAGCAATGCTGCTATCGCAGCAAGGAAAAATAACGATACTTTTCTCATGCACTGATAATTCTTCGAAAATAAAAATACTTATTAGTATTTCTTATATGAATTGTTTTGATAAATTCAAATAATAAAAAAACCTCTGCAAATATAGACAGAGGATTGGGAAAGTTATATAATGTTTATAATACCAAATCTAAGTATATGTGTCACTACTTCTATTTTTTCATTGCTTTTCTTGCTTCTTTAATTTGGTTTGCAAAGTCTTGAGCGCCTTCTGGGAGAGAGATTGTGTCAATGAGTATTTCATCACGTTCGATAAGGTCTCATTGTCTGATATTGTTCACAACTTCTTGATCATCATTGCTTACAACACGTCAGAAAACAGCATGTTTACCATCTAACCATGGCGTTTCTACATGTGTAATAAAAAATTGTGATCCATTTGAATTTGGTCATGAATTTGCCATAGATAAAATACCAGGTCACGTGTGACGAAGTTCTTGGTTAAACTCATCACCGAATGCATATCCTGGTCCACCAGTTCCAGTTCCTTGAGGACATCATGTTTGGATCATGAAGTCTTCAATAACACGATGAAAATTAAGTCCATCATAAAATCCTTCTTGTGCAAGAGTTATAAAATTTGCAACAGTGTATGGTGTTTTATCTGCATGAAGTATGAGATAAATAGGTCATTTACTTGTATGAATAATTGCATTATGAGACATGATAATACTATGAGGTTCTAAAGAGAATTTACTGTATATATAATATGGAAATAATATCTATATGAATTTTATATTATGGAAACATGTGGTATAGGTTTGTCCAAAGGACAATGTCAGCATAGCTGACAATTCCATAGGTAATACTACAGTTATGAAGGGTGCTTCCCGCTACGATGACTATAGATGCTATGACCAATTGCTATAGCAATTAATATACCACTAATAAGTCATGTAAAGATTTCTGGTATATGATGAATTGTTGATAAAAACATAATTAGTGAAAGTGCTCCAATTGCCCAAAAAGCTCAATGTTCCAAATATCTATAGTGTGATAGAGTCTTTTTTTCTACTAACATAAGAGTCATAGATCTTACAAACATTGCTCCAATTCATAGTCATAATGCAATGATAATGATATTTTTTGTGAGGGCAAATGCACCGATTACGCCATCAAATGAGAAACTTGCATCTAATATTTCGAGGTACATAAATGTTCAAAATCACCCTGCTAACCATCATGTTTTTGTCGCTGTTTTTTCTTTTTCTTGGAGAAATGCACTAAGTGATGAAACAATAAGATATGTGATGAGTCATGCAATACTTGCTACAAAAAAACTTGGCATTTCATTCAATGGAAATCATGGTAGTTTTGTTGTTATAATAATGATTGAGAGTGCTATAATAATTTCGATTGTATCTAGTTTCCCAAGACGACTAAGTTGTTTTTCAATAAATCTAATTCGGTGAATTTCTTTTGCTTCATCGAAAAAGAAAGCGAGAAAAACCATAAGAAGAAATGTTCCACCAAATCATGCTAGAGGAATGTGACTTGCAGTAATGAGTGCTTGATAGTGTGCTGGATCATTGAGAGCAATCATAAGTGCTTGTCGTAATGATACATGTCATATAACACTTACAATTATGAGTGGGAAGAGAATTCTCATACCAAATACCGCAATAATCATTCACCATGTTAAAAATCTTCTCTTTCGTTTTTTGTCCATTTTTTCAATTTCTTTTGCATTGATAATTGCGTTATCAAAAGAGAGACTTATTTCAAGTACCGCTAACATAATTGTAATAAAAAGTGCTTGAGCACCTCATACAAACCATGAAAGTCATAAACAGATAATAGTAAAAACAAGTGAACTTCAGAAGTGTTTTAGCATTGTGAAATGTGTGTTTTAGGATAAATTTTTTTGTTATTGATTACTATTATTACTTTTATAGAGACATCATTGTGTGAGAAAATGCATCCAAGGATATGCAAGTTTGATATAATTTGTGACAAGAGCAATAAAATCTTCTGTTTCCAATAACTCTTTATCAGTTATAGGTGCATATATCAAATGTTGTTTTTGTTGAATAAGATCGAGGTGTGGCGTGTCTGGTGTAAATCATTTTGGTGGTCTTGTGAGAGACGTACCTGTTGGATGTCAAAATGCTTTCTTAAATGATGCTGTTTTCAGTATTTTTTTGTATGAGTCACCATGCTTGGCAAAATATTCCCTCAGACTACGAAGATGATTTGGTTCTGGCCGATATACTCATCATCAAAAAAATGACTTATTTCATGGCTCTATATGGATATAATATCCTGGAAGCGAGCTATTTTTTCATCATGGTGATAAAACAAATCATCGATTTTGTTTGTAGATTGGATCACCATCTTGTAATCTTCTTGCGTCACGATAGATGCGAAAGAGACAATCTTTTGGTGTCAATCATTGTAATCAATCGTCAATTTTGCTGCCCTGATCTATACAAGCTTGGCAAATTTGTTTGAGATTTTCGTGTATCTCTTCATATAATGGTTTTACAAGTGCAAAAAATTTTCTTGAATTATGCTCTTGTATAGACGTCAAAAACGTCAGTGCAGAAGGATGGAGTTTCATAAAACGATACTAGATTTTTCCAGCGTTTTTGCAAGGTTTTTGAAAAATATTAGTTGAAAAGTGTTTTCTTTGACGGTGTAAGATTTTTTTTATAATATTGTCAATACATCACTAGCGAGAACTTTTCCATCTATAATGCTCACACCATCATTACGTAATCTTTTTTCTTTCTCAGGAATACCCAGGATATATCCACTGAGCCCGAAATCACTAGAAATTACCTTGTAACATGGATATTTGTTATATTCTTTATTTGTTCTCATATAGGTAGCAATTGCTCTTGGGTGTGTGTTAAATTTTTCAGCGAGTGCTTTGTATGTTGTCACCTTGTTGCGAGGAAGCGTAAGAAGATATTCTAAGACAGTTTGTTTTTGAGATGACATGGCAATATAGAAATAATAAATTTATATTTTTTGATAATTAACTAATCGGTACATGTTTTCTATAAAACTTTCTCCATGGAATATAGAGAATAAAGAGAAATACTCATATGAGAGCAGACCATGCTCAAAGATATATAAAATATAATGCCCAACAAATTTCTTTAGTATAGTAGAATCGAGGTAATTTATAGTAGCATTCGACACTGTGTTTATCTTTTTTATAACCAATGGCTTGTTGTTTTAGATGTTCACGTTCTTCGAGACGATCGGCAATTTGTATATAACAAAATGTGAGAAATACAGCTAATACACCTAGCCATTCGATTAGTGTTTTCCCGCTAATTAATGCTGTAGTTATAAGTACTCATCATACGAATATCATTTCTATTACATATGTGCGAATATGAAATATTTTTTTGAGATAGAGGACTATATGTATAAGAGGATGTGGAATCTTCATCGTTATGTGTTTTCTATGTAAACAGATATGATATTGTATCTATTGTTTATGTTTTAGAAAACAAGTCACTTTTGTGTTTGAGTTTGTTGAATTATCTATTAATACTGATTTTGACAATATCATGATTTTTATGAAATGTAGTCTTATCTCAACCTGATAGATTGTGAATATCAGTTTTAAGTTGATCAAGATGCGACATTTCTCCAGTGAAATACAAACGATATATATCTTTATTTTTCTGTATCTCCTGAAGATAGTATTCAGTCATTGCAATGATGTTTTTTACACTATCATCGCTAAATCACTTTGCAAAATTGAGTGTTTTTGCTTTTGGATGGAGTTTTTGATAGAAATCATAAGCTCTGTTATAATGATGTTTTATTGCCATTACTTTTTTTGCATCACTACTTTCAAGCCAAGGAATTAACATGTGTTTACAGTAGTTTTTATTACTTACTCAAATATATGAAGGTATATCAGAAAAAAACCATTCAGTAAGCTGCGCATTACTTATTTTTTGTTCTTTGATAATTTTGTGATATTTTTGATAAATATTATCAAATTGTTCTTTCTTTTCATCTTGAGAAAGTATTTCTTGAGAAATGAGTTCAATAGATCTTTGTATGTTGTCAGATCCATGCCCACGAGCTGTAAGAATAGCAAATAGATTTGCTTCTATGAGTGCTAGTTTTTTAAAATTATCAAAACTAGGTGCAAATAAACCATTTTTTATAGCTTCTTTTGTATCTTCGATGAGACCATTTGGTCCTGGATGTGTATCGTGTGGATAGAAATCACGAAAATTTTGAAATGCAAACTGCGCGTCATTATGAGGAAATTCATATTTTGTAGTGTCATAATATATATGAGGATTTTGATCTACTTCATGAGCATGAACTTCTATTGTTTTTCATGTTTGTAGATCTTTGAAATAGCTACTTGTTTGTGGCTTTAAAACGTTGCCATCAAAATCGTATGTTGGGAGTAGTATAGACTTCATTTTTTTATGGTGACTAAAAAGTAATAATATTTTACATATTATTGTTGAGTAGTCAATGGTTTTGGAATCATAAAAATATAACTATATTATTTTAGTGAGAAATCGTATCTATGATTGTCTCAAATCCTTCATCATGAGTGATGATTACGTCAAATATAGTTTTATATTTTTCTAAACGATCTTCTACTTTATCGTTACAAAGACCGATTTTGAGTATATGACGAGTGTGATTATTATCTACCATACTAGCATCTCCTATACTATCACCAAGTACAAGAAAATGTGATTTTGTATGTATGATGTCAGAGATGGTTTTGTATTCATGATTTGTATGAATGACAGATTCTTTTTTATTGAGAGAGTGTATGACAGGTTTGCTATATCAGATCATGTGACCTTCTTCATCTCGATACAATTTATTTGAAATGATATGTATGTTAGGTAGAAGGAGTCATCGATGTTGTAAGAGATATGATATACTATCTACTCATATTCAGCTTGCTGAAAATATAACAAAAGGTATGTTGTAAGTATTTGTTAATTCTAGAAGTTCCTTTACTCATGATCTTATATGAATTGCATTCATATGAGTAATATGTTCAATATGTTGTATGCGTAATCCTTTTTTCATTAATAATTCTTTATGACTTGTCCATCGTTCTTCCATAGCATTTTCACGTTCTTCTAATGGAAGATTGTGATTATGCTCAATAGCTACATAATGTGTATGCATCTGTTGAGCTTTTTGAGTGTAATCATCATCAAGAATTCATTCATTATATAGTAGCGATATAATAGAAGGTCTAGATTTACCATTCTCATCAAAATATTTTGTTAGTGTTCAATCAAAATCAGCTACAATACAATATTGTTCTGGATTTTTTTTGATATTCTGAAAAAAATCTGTATGTGTGCTTACATTGAGGGTAGACATAAAATATATGTATGGTAATAAAAAATTTCTTACCATCATAAATAATGATTTCAATCTTTGATTACAATTGAAAGAAAAGGATAATTTGTTTGTAATGATTTAAGATTAAATAATTTTGGTGAAATAATTGTATCTTGATTCCCTAAAACTAGCGATATGCTACCTTTATAGTTTCTTTGTTTTAGAAGTTCTAAAAAATCTATTAGGATGTCATTATCTTTATATAAAGATGATATATAATCCTTAGTTACTATGAGGTTTTTACCATGTAGATAAGAATTATCAGTTTGATGAAAATTTTTTCATATATTATAGTTTTTTACAGGAGCAAGTAGTTCAATATGATTTATTTTATCTAAAAATCATGGATTTTTGAGAATACTTTTCATACCAATTAGTCATCATTGACTATGGCAATATAGTGATATAGACGAATTGTCTTTTAGTTCTTCTGCAATTATTTTGGAAGTTAAATTTATAGTTGTTTCTATATTTCTTGTGAATCATAAAAAATGTGTATTATCTGGAAATATTTTATCAAAAACCTCTTTTGTAGTATCTGGATAAAAAGTTTTTAACTTCTCAAATACCCCATCTTTTCAATACTTTTCTATATATTTCTTAATAGCACTTATAGAGAAACTTCTAAAATTTGTTTGAATAATTTTGCTATCAGGAATATAGTTCTGATGTATTCTATCATTACTATTTGCAAATCATGGTATATAGAGTTGTTTATTAGAATTCATGTTTGTATTATATACAATTTTCTTTGTTTTGTCAATTTTTCTCTAAAATCATAGATTATATATATTACTCTAGTGAATTTCGACTTCTCAATCATCTTCATCATCATCAATTTGTTTTTTTGCTCTCTTTGTATTTTTTCCTCTGAGAGTATCGCTACTTGTTGGAGCAAATCTTGCAAGAACTGTTGCGATAAGAGCAACACCATAGTATCAAAATCATATTGCCATCCCAATTGCTCCAGAGAACCAAATTCATGCTGCAGTTGTAAGATTTTTTACCTTATTATCATCAATAAATATGAGTCATGCACCAAGAAATCATATTCCAGAAACGATTTGTGCTGCGATTCTTGATGTCGACGCTGGATCAATATTTTCTGAAAGAAAAGTAAATAACATTGCCCCAGTAATCACAAATGTAAACGTCGTTACTCATGCGTTTTTCCCTTTTGCTTGTCTTTCTCTCCCAATCAAAAATCATGCAATCACACACATAATTGTTTTGATAGTAAATTGTCCTTCTTGTGTTGCTAAGAAAAGAGAAAAGTAGTGTTGTAGCATAGCTGAAAATAGTGTAATAAATAATATATTTTTTATGATATGTATGTTTGTGTAATAATCAATTACAAAATTTTATAAGTGACTTTCTTCTTGTTCTTTACTCCATATATAGAGTTCTTCAACTTCTTTGCGAGCCCATTCATGTTTTCTAAGAAAGACCAAACTAGAGTTGAGTGTGGGATTATTCTTGAAACAGTTGATATTCACAAACTCTCATAATTTTTCTCGTCAATATTTGTCTTTCAGATACACAAGAATTCTTATGAGCGTCATTCAGTGAAGTGGATTATTTGGTTGAGGAGTGGGCATTACTTACTTGTAATATAAATGTTTATCTACCATCATTGAAATATATTCTTGCACTAATTGTATCTATACTGTGACAAAAAGCTGCAAGTGGTCACATAATCCTTTCAGTTTTTGAGTATTCATGTCATTCACCATGAATGTAATCAGCACCGTTTTGTTGTGTTGTAGAGAGTTTTATATTATATTTTTCGAGAATTGTATCACGAATACCATGATCATCAAGGGTTAGTAGATTTTTGTATTTTTCCTTATCGCCTTTGTATTTGTATGGTTTTTCAATATCGTGAATTAAAATTACAACGATGACATCATCAAATGAAAATGGTAATGCTCTATAGGTATTGAGATTATCATAGAGTATTCTTCCAAATGTTAGTACGTCTGCTATATGGTCGTAATATCATCATTCTCGTCATTGATGTTTGTTGTTACTACTTCACATTGCATCTGGCATTTCTTCTATAATATCTTGATATAATTTTTGAAGTTGCTGAGCATTTTGATCAGCGAGTTTATTAATCAAATCAAGAATGTGATTTTTATTATTCATAGGCGAAAAGAAATAATAAATGTCATCTATGATACATATGCTTTTAAAATAGTCAATGTGAAAAACATATGGTTTTTGAAATAAAAAAGAGTGATAATTAAATCACTCTTTCTACAGGAAAAATCTACGGCTTAATTCTATTTGCATATCTTGGAAATGGAATTGTTTCACGGATGTGGTGGAGACCACATACCCAACGCACGATTCTTTCAAGTCCATAACCGAATCCACCATGTGGTACACCTCCGTATTTACGGATGTCTAGGTACCAGTCGAAGAACTCTTCTGGGAGTTTGTGTTCTTTGATCTTTGCAAGGAGTGTGTCGTAGTCATCGATACGTTGCGCACCACCAATAATTTCTCCACAACCTTCTGGAGCAAGAAGATCAGCACAGAGTCCATATCATGGCATATTTGGATCTTCCTTTGTATAAAATGCTTTGATTGCGAGTGGAAAGTGGGTTACAAAAACTGGTTGATCAATTTTTTCCATGAACTGCATTTCTATATCAGAGCCGATATCATCTCATTGTTTCACATCGAACCCTGCTTTGATAAGTTCATCAATAAATTGTTCATGTGTCCAACGAATGAATGGTTTTTTGAGTGCTTGTAATGGAGTAGGATCTCTATCCAAAAGCGCTAAGTCATCCATATGTTTTGCAAGTACTTGTTGGATGATATAGTAGATAAGATCTTCTTGGATTTGGAGATTTTCTTCAAATGTCACAAATGCCATTTCTGCATCCATCATCCAAAATTCATTTAGATGTCTACGAGTTTTTGATTTTTCAGCACGGAATACTGGCCCAAAATCGAAGACACGACCGTGTGCTGCAATTGCAGCTTCGATATACAACTGTCCTGATTGTGATAGATACATAGTTTCACCATTTACATGTTCTACTTCGTAGAGTTCTGTTGTCCCTTCACATGCACTTGGTGTGAAAATCGGAGCATCGATTTTGAGAAAATCATTGTCACGCATCCAGTCGTATGTGGCATAGATGATTGTATTTCTGATGCGTTGAATAGCCCATTGTGACTTACTTCTCAAATAGAGGTGTCTGTTATCAAAAAGAAATTCTGGGTTGTGTTCTTTTTGCCCAAGTGGATAATCTTTCGTGTCAGCATACACTTCCAAATCTCTGATTTGGAGCTCGAAGAGCTCTTTCTTCGGATGTTTAGAAACAATCCCCGTCACACTGAGCGCTGATTCGATATTGAGTGACTTAATTACATCAAATTTTTCTTCGCCGATAAATTGTGGCTCTGCCACACATTGGATAAATCCGCTACCATCACGCAGTTCGATGAAAGCAACTTTTCCACTTGCTCTAGCTTGTGAGATCCATCCTCTCAGAGTTACCTCTTGTCCTACTGATTCGTTCGTTAGTTTTTTGATAAATGTTTGCATTATTGTAGTCATATATAAGTAGTAAATAACTGTGTTGTGATAAGTATTGGTTTAATTTTCTTATACTTTTATATTCAAAGCTTTTTTGTTTATATATAGACTTCTTTATTATTTCATAAAACTCCAGTCTAATCAATTAATCCATCATGGTTTTTTAATGCTCTATAGCCAATCTTATTGTGATCTGTTTAAAAAAAGTCTTCATACCTCTTGCGAGATAGAAGACTTGCATACATCAATACAAAATCTGCTATCTCTATACGAGCGCCAAATTATTATTATTTGTATTATTGATGTATGTGTAGATCATGCTTCTTATGTACTGGTTTGAGAAGAGATTGCAAGAGCAAAACCTACTTGACAAACGATAGCAAATCTATATTTTCGCGGCATAATAAAAATAAACTAATAAAAACTTAAAATATATGGAAACAATTATGGATTTTTGCATGCAAGTATGGAAATATCCATAATTATGGCATATTGTATGGTGTATTA
>CAXYYI010000013.1:0-10339 GCA_964293055.1 uncultured bacterium
GTATGCTACAAAGATACAAATAATTCCATTCAGAAACTACATCATCCAATGAAAACACATTGGACCTTTTTGCCAAAAACACATATCCTCTTTTTAATAAGTTTGTGCAAGGTAAAGAAAAAATAAGTAATATTCCAATTTTAACTCTATATACACAATATTTTATATGAAGAAAATTACTCGTTGATATCTAAAATGATACTATGGTTACAAAAATTTTGGTGATGAACTTCTTATGCTTTGAGTAATAAATTATCTATTTGAACACTATCCACTAGAAATATTATATATAGAAGTATGAGATAAAGAACGATGCCAAAGTCGATTGGAAAAACATACATCATTTTTGTGAGATAAATTGTGCAATGTAAAATTGATTTCTAAGCATGATATAGTATCAGTTATTCGTTACTCTATTATTGATCCATGAGTTCATAAATTCTTATGATGATGAGAAGTTTTTGCTCCAGCCCGTGGGTGGTTCCATGGATGACGAAATATGTATATTTTATACTTTTTTTCATTCTGGATCAAAAATGTTACTCTTCTGGGATGAATCTCCAAAGCACACACTCGACCATTTCGTCTCCTCTACCAACTCACCCTACCCTTCTGTCACAATGTCATTTTAAGAGAAAATATATCATACGAATATGTAACGATACATTATAGATCAAAAAACAAGACAATACTCTACCATGACTTCGCTTATGATATTATACACCATCCAGCACTGTCAATATTGACAGAAGAACAACTTGCTTCTAAAACTTGACTACTTTGTCCATATATACTTGTCAATACTAATCCGTATATAGACATGTCAACTTTGACAAAAAAACTGTCAACTTTGACAAATAATGTGTCTAAATTAAAGTTTGTCTATTTTGCAGCTGATAATGAGGATAAGCCATTCTTTGATTACATATCTGTCAATGTCTGACAGAATAAATTGACAATGTTTGACTGGACATGTTATGACTTATTGACAACAATATCTGTCTACTTCTATTGTCAAATGGGTGTCTGAGTGCGTCTACATTTTTTGGCTGTTTTATATCGACTAGACAAAGACTGTCAATTTGTGACATATCAAGAAAAGGTGGATAAGTTTTTTGCTCACCATAAATCTCTATAGTGATATCTGAAATTCTGTTCTGATTGTTAGTTCTGTATAGAAGAGTAGTAGTGCCAAAAGTATATAAATTTTATCATATGTTGCCAGAATTTATATCTTTTCGGATCGGAGAGGTTTGGTTATGATTAATTATATGTGTAAGGGGAGTGTAAAAGTTATTCTTATAAAACAGACTCTTTATGGTAAAATTTGTAATAATTTCCTCTAAAAAGAGAATGTATCTTAAAAAGTGTATCTAATATTTAGGTAACTATAATGATGTGTTTTTATGATCTCATGGAGGTGTGACTCAAAAGTATAATATATCTCTACATTGCACAATAAAAAATGAATTATATAATCCTAATATTTTCTCTATTTCTTTTTTCTAATGCTTCCTGTAAAAATAGACACATTGATTGAGAGTTGAATGGGTAATATAAAAAAGAATATATTCTAAAATAATATCTCTCCTAAAACTATGTGATGTGTAAAATCATTATAATTTTTTTATATACTCAATTTTTTTATATACCTCTAATATATGTTTCTAAAAAACATCTTAAAAATATATATTATCTATATTCTACTTTGCACAATTATAAATAATATATATTTTATATGTATATTTTTTTCTATTGTTGTTTTTTTCTTGATATTGGCTTTCTGTCGTCAAAAAAAGTTGCAAAGTGCGGTGTTCTGAAAAAAAGTCGACCTAACTACCGATCAAAAAAATCAAAAAATTATGCTACTTCAAAAAATAAATCAATGAAAAAAATCTATAATATTCCATTCTGCAATAAAAACTATCAATTATATTTTTATTCGATTATGCGTTTTTTCATATACAACATATACTATTATTTTTCATATTCATAAATTTTCTTATTATCAAAAACTCCTATGTGGACAAACTAGACATGTTATTGACCTTGTGGTCGATGGAAGAGTAGTGTCAGAAAAGAAGTGATATAATTATATAGTAGATACGAAATACTGATTTCTAAAAACAACAATATTTACCCAACCTATTTACAAAAATAATCAATTCATTCACATTGTTTGAACTATAGACTGTGCAGAAGTTTATACTATGCAACATACAAAAACTCTAACTCCATTTTCTTATCAACTTTATTTATATACTCACAAAATTACTGCTACAATAAAACCCAAGGAAATATTTTTAATAAATACAGATAATACTACCACTAAACAAATAACCTCACCATTTTTTTTGTATCCTAGTATTTTGTCTTCTCAAGACTCTCAATTATCGCAATTTTCATCACAGTATCAATGACTACCAGAATGAGTTCTATTTGGTGTTACAGAAACTATGTCACCATCACTGTATCAATTATTTATTGATAGTGGACTTGTGTATCTAGTTGCAGCAAGTTGAGGTAATATTACTTTTGTTGTTACTCTTACATCATCAATTCTGCTATTTCTTATTGCTCGCAAAAGAAGGCGTATTGCTTTTGGATCTGCTTTTCTTTACACGTATATGTTGCGCAGTAATATTGCGCTTATAAGAGCATTTACATCATATTGTATAATGTTTTTTATGAGCCAAAAATGAAGACGAATTTCATCTCTACATATATATTCTATAGTAGTTGTGCTTTTAACACTTTATGATCCATACATACTTATATCATCTCGAGGCTTTGTATTAAGTATGTCATGAGAGCGAGGCATTATAATGATACCAAAACCAATATGACAGCACCGCATTCTACGCTATATCGCACCTTCGGTGCGAACTTTTCTTGCACTCATGTGACCATTATTAGTGCTTACAAATAAAATAAATGCTACAACTATTGTGGTTTCACTTCCTGCACAGATTTTAACTACATGTATATCATATCTTTCTTTATTAGTTTTATTCTTTTGAGATAGTGTGTTTTTTGTTTCAATATTATTAAAAATAACTATTAATTGGTTAATTATGTTGGCAAAACGAGCAATTTTATATAAAGTAATTATTTCTTCATATTCTTGATATGTGGCTTATATACTATGGTTTTTAATTCGAAGTATCCTATATTCCCTCTATAAAACACAAAAAAGTATAAAAAGTTGTCACAACTAGACAACTTGTTCGTATACCAGTCAGCTGGATGGGTATAAAACCAGCTTCCCATAACAATAAAAATTGTCAAAATACTCTTGCAATTTACTTTCAGATTAGTATCTTGTTGAGTAACCGTGTGAAAACACGGATGGGATGTTTTAATAACTCTTCGGATGTTTATCCATTCGTTTTTATCTCTTTTTTATAGCACACACATGCTAAAAAAGCTTATTGCTAGTGCGAGTGCTGCTGCTGTTGCTTTGTCAACTCTAACTTCAGGGTTGGTAATGGGAGCTCCAGTTGTGACTGATCCTGAATTGATCGACGCGATCGCTTGGGGTTACGATAACGGGCTTACAAGCTACTCAGACGCAAACGCATTCATGCCTTACAACAATTTAACTAGAGAACAATTCGCTAAATTTGCTAGTGAATTTGCTTCATCTCAACTAGATGTTGCAGTAGACACAGCTAAAGATTGTTCATTTTCAGATGAATCTTCATTCGATTCTTCATTGGCAGCTTCTATCGAGCTAGCTTGTCAACAAGGTCTTATGATGGGATCAAATGGATCATTTATGCCTAAACAACTTGTAACAAGAGGGCAAGTAGCTACTGTTGTTTCAAGAATGCTTGGTGAAATCGACGCTATGTCTTCTGAACAAGCTCACTTCGATTACCTTAACTCTATCGGAGTAATGAATGTTGCTAACCTTAACTCAGCAATGACTAGAGGTGATGTAATGCTCGTTCTTTACAGACTAGCTAATGGTGGTGACGAAGATCTTTGTACTCTAGATCCAACTCTTCCAGGATGTACTGATAACGGTAATACTGGAGGTAACACTGGAACTGTAGTAAAAGAAGGTGATCTTCAAATCTCACTTAATCCATCTACTCCAGCAAACATGACATCTATTCCTAACAATGGTGTGTCAAAATATGCTACTGTAGATTTCACAGCTGGATCAAAAGATGTTTCTCTTAACTCAGTAACTCTTGTTAGATCTGGTCTTGGTTCTTACACAAACTTCAATGGAGGAAGACTCTACTTCGAAGCTAATGGTGTTAGAATTTCATCTAGAGCTAACGTAGCTTCTGATGATGTTGTAAATCTTACATTCGTTCCTGCTCTAGTTGTTCCTGCTGGAAAAACTGTGTCAGTAGATCTTATGGCTGAATTGGCTTCTGCTCCTACAGGTGCTGAAAACAAATTCACTTCAACTGTAATTGATTCTTCTGCAGCTAACGTAAATGGTAAGATTGAAACTCCAACACTTAGAACTGCTGCTTACTCAGTTCGTACTGCAAACTTCACTAATCAAGGTATCAATACTTCATACCAAGGTGGTGAAACTACAACTGAACTTGG
Organism: uncultured bacterium; assembly: GCA_964293055.1. Classification (GTDB taxonomy): domain Bacteria; phylum Patescibacteriota; class Gracilibacteria; order Absconditabacterales; family Absconditicoccaceae; genus JBDHUW01. Next base: position 4,573 of record CAXYYI010000013.1, read on the forward strand.
TAAATTCCAACTTCAAAATGTAGGTTCAACAAGTCTTATCGATCTTAGCGTAAAAGCTATTACATTGAGAAACGTTGGAAATGGTGATGCTGCTAAATCTCTTAAAGACCTAGTTCTTTTCAGAAGTGGTAACAAAGTATCAACTTCAACTATCATCAATGGTAGAGACGTAACATTTGTATTGACTGATACAGTTAAAGATGGTCAAACTGCTACTTATACTATCAATGGTTCAGTAGTTGGTGTTGATAATCAAGCTGGTGATACATACAAATTCATCCTAAGACAAGCTTCAGATCTTAACGCTGTTGAAGCAACAACTTCATTCAGAGCTTCTGTATCTATCGCTTCTACTACAAACAATGACTCTGCTCTTACAGCAGGTGTATATACTGTAAATGGTGGTGAATTGAGATTTACTAGAGATACTGCTCTTGCTCTTTCTCAAAACGTTACTAGAGGTTCACTTCAAGTAGAATTCATGAAAGGTACATTGAACGCTAAGCAAGCTATCTTGTTGGTAAACCCAACATTGAACGTTATTGCTGGAAGTTCAGTTATCAATCAAGTAGCTACTAGATACTACCTACAAATCGGTAACTCTACATTCTCATGGACTCCAACTTCAGGAGCTACAACTGCTCAATTCGACGGTTCAGTAACTGTAAATGGTTCAGTACCAGTAAGATTGTATGCTGATATCTACTCTAGTTCTACATCAGCAGTAAACAATGTACCAGTTCAATTTGGTCCTCTTGCTTACTCTGCATTCACTTCTTCTCTAGGAAGAATCGAATACGTAGCAACTCAAAATGCAGTTCCTGCATCAGTAGCTATTGGTTCTATCTCTAGTTCAGCTGTATCAGTAATCGACGCTTCATTGTCAGTTACTAAATACGACGGACTTGGAACTATCGTATACGCTTCTAATAACTCACAAGCTAAACAATTGTATACAGTAAGATTGTCAAACAATCAAAACAATGATATCAAAGTTGGATCTATCACTTTGACAGCTAGCAATGCAGCATTCGACAATGGTGTATCTGTAAACTTGAAGAAAGGATCTACAACTCTATCAACAAAAACTCTTAACGGAGCAACTACATTCAACGGACTTAACATTATCGTTAAGAAGGATCAACCAGTAGACTTGACTTTCGAAGGTGACTTCTTGTCAACTATTGCTGCTCCTGCAACTTCAACATTCGGTGTTTCATTTAACGCTGGTGATGTAATCGATAACGTTACTTCTAACAATGTAACTGTTACAGGTACTCCTGCAACTTCTGCTACTATCAACGTAATCGCTGGTGGTTCAGTAATTGCTACTCCAAATACAGTATCTACTTCTCAAGGATTTGCTGTTCCTGGAAATGCAGTTAAGGTTGGTTCTGTAAATATCCAAGCTATCAATGATCAACTTGAAGTAAGAGCTATTTACCTTAAGGTAATCGGTTCTGGTGCATTTGCTGCTAACGCAGGTAACCAATTGTCTAACTTCCAAGTTAAAGACTCAGCTGGTAATGTAATTGCTACTGAATCTGCTAGAGATACTCAAACTAACTCTAACAATATCGTTAAATTCACTTCATTCTCAGCTAACCCAGTTATCAATGCTGGATCATCAAAAGTATATGATGTATTCGCTACTGTAAATACTGTTAATGATGCAACTTCTGCCGGTGAATTTAATGTAGCTCTTGCTACTACATACAACGATACTTCATACACTGATGAATACCTTGGTACAAGATTGTACTCAGTAAATGCTGGTGTATATGTATCTGCAACTTCTTCTCCTGCAGCTTCTATCACAACTGCTAACATTGGTAATACACTTAATGTTGTAGCTGGATACCCTAAAGTATCTAAAGTTGCTGATGGTAATGCAACAGACTTGATCTCTATCAAGATCCAAAACCCAGGTGCAACTAACATCACTGTAGACGCTCTTCAATACTTTGCGAACGCGCAAGCTTCTGCAGATATTGCTAAAGCAGCAACAATCTACAATGGTACAACAGTTGTAGCAACTACTACTCTTGTAGCTGGTGCTAACACTTCAGTTGCTCTAAATACTCCTATTACTATTGCGGGTGGTGATTCAGTAACACTTCTTGTGAAACTAGACGCTCCATTCTCTAATACAGCTTCTACTCCAACAGCTGGTAATAGAGTATTCCAAATCTCAAATGTTCAATACTCACAAACATTTGCTAATGATGGTTCAACAAGTGCGTTTGGATTCGTTCCAACTGGATACACTAACACTGTTGGTCTTCCAGTAGCTGCTGCTAACTACTAGTCGCATCTATTAGATTAGATTTAAAAAGTCCTTTCTTCTTCGGAAGAAGGGCTTTTTTTATAATAAGAAATATGTATAGTGGTTTATTATCTATAGTATATTCATACATAAAGAGTATACATACTCTTTAAAATTATATCTATTATACTCTATAACCTTTAGTTATCAGATAAATTCATTCAATATATGATATTCTAAGCGACTGATAACTCTTTCAAGTATCCTTATTTCAACCTTATGCTTATTTAATAAACAATATTTTTTCTCCAATGCCTAGCTATCTTTGACAAAACTTCCTAAAAGACTCAACATATACTATTTTTATTGCTCAACAAGTAGCAAAGCTTTCTGATAGCTTACAACTAGACCAGTGTATTGAAATTGGACCGGGTAAAGGAGCTTTAACAAAGAAGCTTATTTCTATCGTGAATAAACCGCTTATTCTTTTAGAAAAAGATGAGACGCTTGTACCTCATTTGAGACAGTTTACTCATACGATATGAGAAGATTGAGAATGAATCTCTGAAAATCAAAATATACAACTTTTATTAGGTGACGCATTGGCTGTAGATGTGGCTTCTTTACTGGAGCAAAAGTGACGAAATGCACAAAAAACAATAGTGGTCGGTAATTTACCTTACTATATTACTTCACCACTTATTACAAAGTTTTTTTGATGATGAAATGCTCAATTTCTTGCTTGAGTATTTATGGTGCAAAAAGAAGTAGCTGATAAGATCAGAACTGATGCTGAGAAAAAGAGTTATTTGTGGCGATTATTAAACTATCAGTATGAAGTAAAATACCTCAAAACTGTCCCTGCCAAAGCATTTTCACCTGCACCGAAGGTGCAATCTGCAGTGTTTTCTCTCATAGCTAAGGCTGAAACACCAGCTTTTGCATATCAAGATATGTTATTTGTATTAGATAAAATTTCTATGTACAAACGTAAAACCCTTGCAAAATCTCGAAAAATGGCTGATCTCCAAGAAAAATACCCACTTCCTGAATACCTTGCTACTAAAAGACTAGAGGAAATAGGATTGGAGGATATGGAAAAAATACTATGATGAAAATAAATAATTAGCAGCTATGATGTTATTGTTCTATCAAAAAAGCCAGATTCATAACGAACCTGGTTTTTTGTTTATAGTTATTTTATAGGATTCTTATCCAACCAATCCCACCTTATAACTCTTTTTTCCTTTTCTCAAAAGTATAACTCTGTTGATTGCTTTGCTAATATCAATCATAGCTCCAATATCAGTTACCTTTTCTTCATTCAATGAAATAGCTCATGACTCAATAGACTTTTTAGCATTTCCTCTAGAAGTTTCTAGACCACTTTCAACAAGTGCGTCTATCAGAGACATTTCGTGTGTGATTGTACACACACCACCAGTTTCTGCAGCGATTGCAGCTACGTCATCAGAACTCATACTAGTCAGTGATTCTAGTTTGTCACTTTCTCCAAATAAGAACTCAGTTACTTTGATAGCTCTTTCCATAGCATCTTTCCCATGGATTGTTTCAGTCACATATCTTGCAAGTTGTGCTTGTCCATATCTTGCTGCAGTATTTTCATTGTGTTTTGTAACAATCGATTCAATCGATTCTAGATCCAAAAGTGTAAACAGTTTCAAAAATCTTCCTACGTCCTCATCAGTCACATTCATAAAGTACTGATAGAGTTTAAATGGAGTAGTCATTGTTGCATCAAGCCACAGTGCATTTCCCTCAGACTTCCCAAATTTCTTCCCATTACTATCGAGTACGAGCGGAGATGTCACACCATATGCTTCACCATCCAATTTCTTTTTGATCAATTCAATTCCTGTCACAATATTTCCCCATTGATCCGAGCCACTAATTTGTAACTTACAATTATGTTCTTGGTAGAGGCGGACAAAGTCGTTTCCTTGCAAGAGCATATAACTAAATTCTGTATAGCTGATCGACTTATCAGGATCTTCGATCCTTTTTTTCACAGTCTCTTTCGTCATCATCTGATTGATCGTAATATATTTTCCTACCTCTCTTAAGAATCCTAAAAATGACATCCCATCATAGAAGTCTTTGTTATTCATCACAACAAATTCAAACTGTGCACCAGAAAGAGTAGCAAGATTATTGAGAACATCACCGACTTGTGTTTTGATCGCTTCGACATTACTTGCAAGTGTTTGTTCATCAAGAAATGCTCTTTCTGCATCCTTTCCACCTGGATCACCAATCATACCCGTTGCACCACCAACAATAAGAATTAGTTTATTGCCACGCTTCATAAAATTCACCGCATTCATAAACACCACAAAATTACCTAAGTGCAGAGAGTCTGCAGTAGGATCACAACCGAAGTAGAGAGTTTCACCACCTTTTTCATATATATCAAAAAGTTCATCACTTGTTTTTTGGTACAAAAATCCACGTGCTTCAAGTTCTTGTTGCAGATGCATCTATAAAAAATTCACTAAAATAAATATTGATACCATAGTGTAAATAATCATATAATTTTCACACACGTATAGTTTTTATATACAAAAAAATGCTTGCATAGCAAGCATAAACCATAAAATATATTACATATTGTTTGATGCTATTGTATAGGTTTCGTTATCATATTGCTTTAAACATTTCTAGAATTTGTTTTTCTTTTTTATGTAGATGTCATATAGCATGTACAGTATTTTCAAATAGACGAATTGTTTGATCTTTGTCAAAATAGGAATGTCACATAAATCGTGCTTCATCACCTAATTCATTTTCAGGGACTGAGATAATATTCTCAAATAATAATTCTTGTGTTTCCTTATGAAATATTTGATTGATCTCATAGTAATTATTTGAACCATATATATGTTTCATTCCTTTATAATGTTGTTGTTTCGCTTTAATATTAGTATGTATATCATAAAGAAGATCCACCATATCTATATTATCATGAGATGCCTTTTTATATATTCTGTGTAATTGTTGTTCTAATATACTTATCTCTTTTTGATGGTTTCATCAGAATGCTTTTTCAAGAGCGGTTTTAAAATCATATATTACTTTTTGTTGATATTGTGGTAATTGTCTATTTATATTTCATAGTTCAGCAAGGACTCAATTATGATAAATATACATAAAGTAATGTACAAAAAAATCTTTCCATTTATCTATCACAGGAAGGTGGTTTATTGGAGCATTTACTACTGTACGTATTACTTGATGAAGATAATCATTTGTTTTGCTAGATAAGTCGACGTATTGGAGTACTAGTTGACGATAGTAATTGTCTTGATTGTTATTCATAAATATTTCATTTACTAGATGATCATTTGGTTCTATCCACATTTTTAATTCTTTTCATAATGTAGTGTGGAGATTATCAGGTAGTTGGAATATCCATGATGAAAGTGTGAGAAATGGGTATTCTCATTGTAGAAAGTTTACACACTCGTAGTCTGATTTTTTCAT
>CAXYYI010000014.1:0-9776 GCA_964293055.1 uncultured bacterium
ATCCAATTCTTAAACGTCTTTAAATCATTCGTTTGAGAAAGATTTTCAACAGCTAACACATCGTTTGCTTTTGTAATTTCCACCTTTGGAAATTGTTCTAGATTAGTCATGATGTATACAAACATGTATAAAATACATCTATAGTATACACACAAAAATATTTTTTCATAAAAACATACCTATTTTTACTTTTAATTTTATATTTAATTATAGACATACATAATTTTATATTTTTTATAATTGACATATTTTATAAAATATGTTATAATATATTGTTGCGCGTATATCATAATATGAGAAATCAAAATATTATTGCACTCTCACTTCTCTATCAATCCCCCTAACTGTTTTTGTAAAAAATTCTTCCAATGAACCAGGAATATTACTTGGTACGTCATCATGAACAATACGTCATTGATGCAATATAGCAAAATGATCCGCAATCTCTTGCACATCTGACAATATATGTGTATTGAAAAAAAGTGTTTTCCCTTGTTTTTTAAGATCACGCATAAGGTCTTTTACCAAAATACGTCCAAGTGGATCTAAACCAGACATAGGTTCATCCCAAAAGATTAGATCAGGATCATTAATCAATGACGCAGCGAGTGACAGTCTTTGTTTCATACCTTTTGAAAAAACAGCAATACGACGCCCACGCGCAAAATCCAATCACAACTTCTCTATCAACTCATCACTACGTTTTTTGATAGTTACATTATCCACTCACGCTAACTTCCCCATATAATCTAATAACTCATTCGCTGTCAAGAATGGATACAAGAATGTCTGTTCTGGTGCATAACCAATACGACGAAAAATTTCTTGCTTATAGTAGTCCTCTTCACCAAAAAGCTTAATAGTACCACTATCTTTCTTATGAAAATGAAAAATACATTTTAGGAGTGTTGTTTTACCTACTCCATTTGCACCAAGAAAACCAAATACCTCACCTTGTCTCACAACAAAATTAACATCATCTAAAATAACAGTCTTTTTTCTAAACTGTGTAAAATATTTTTTCAGATGAGATACTTCTATAATTGGTTGATTCATAAAATTCACATACTAAATAGATAAATACCTATACTATTAATTCATACCTATAAATCCTTTTATGCTGTCTATTGTTTCTTGTCTTTGTTCTTCTAAGATACGTATATAATCAAAATATTCTAATAGTGCAATAATAAGTTTTGCTAAAATTGTTGTATCCATAGAGTGAATCAATGGGTATTTTTTACGTAATACATGAATATAATTACTATATGTATCTATTTGCAAACTCTCAACATGTGGTAGATCATGAATAACTGTATTGATACCATACTCTTCTATAGCATCTGGAAAAAATGGTGCAAAAATTGCAATCATTTCATGCAGAGACAATGTCAGTCCTCTTCATGTACTATCTTGCACAGTACACAATGACACAATCAATTCCCATATATTATCATTTTTCACTTCTGAAAAAAGAAACTCCAAGAATTTTGCTAGTTGATTATTCTTTTGTTGGTCATCTCTAATTTGTCATCAAACAAGTGCCGCTTTACGAGCATTTTCAGAGACACGGACAATATCTTCCTGACTTACCTCACTAGATTCTCCAACAGCATTATTACTATTTAATCAACTATCTGGTGCTAGCGATACTCCTCATTCCATACTCTATATTCTATAGATACTAAAACGATATAGCTTTATTTTTACGGTTTATGCACCACTTTTCAATGCAATTTTATAATTTCGTCTTGCATTTCATATCTGTTTTTATATATTCATATAGTTTGTAAGAGTAATTGTTATGTATCCTCTCAGAGTTTGAAGGTACATAACTCCATAAAAAACTCAACTATTACTAAACAAAACCAAACCACAAAATAATACCAAACATATGATCTGTTTGGCATTTGTATTTATGGCACTGTAGCTCAGCTGGTTAGAGCGCGCCTCTCATAAGGGCGAGGTCGACGGTTCAAGTCTGTCCAGTGCTAAATTTGGTGAGGTGGATGAGTGGTCGAAGTCAGCTCACTGCTAACGAGTCGTACCTAACGGTACCGCGGGTTCGAATCCCGCCCTCACCGATGTCTTATATAATCATACAGTATTGTGTATATCATTATTATGTATGCTTATCTAAGATATCCAAACAATATCGTTTTTATGTTTCACTAATATATTACACATCATGGCAAAGAAAAAGAAGTGAGGGAGAATCGTCGTTGGTCTTATATGTACTGAATCAGGTGCACAAAACTATGTGAAATCTGTAACCAAACTTAACGATCCAAAACTTGAGATCAAAAAGTATTGTCCACAACTAAGAAAACATACAATCCACAAAGCAAAAGAAAAATTGAAATAGTAGATTGTATAAGACGCATAGTTGTACATTTTTGTACAGCATACAAATATTGTTGTCATACCTATCTATAATATATCGTCCAAAGGACGATCTGCTTCGCAGAAATCTCTCTCTTTAAACTTTATAATCATTATTATTCATGCTCGCACTTAGACTCGCAAGAACAGGAAGAAAAAAAGCTGCTTTCTTTAGAATTGTTCTTACAGAACATACAAAACCTGTACAATCTGGTTACAAAGAAGTACTTGGATGGTATAATCCACTTAACCACAAAATGGAAGTTAATGCTGACAGAGTTGTAGAACTTATCGGTACTGGTGCTCAACCATCTGAAAGATTGGCTAAGCTTCTTCACACTCATACAAAGAATGATCTTTTCAAAAAATTCTACGTTGTGAGAAATATTGTGAGAAAACCAAAAAAAGATAAATAAGAGTACTATGTAAAGTAGCTACTATGTAATATTTGCACACACGTGTAACTATATATACATGGCTACCTATATATATTTTATCTTATTGTTATACTACTATGAGTGGACTTTCAAGTATAGAAGATGTTATCCTTACGATTCTTGCAGTGCTTGTAATCCTCATTTTAGTTGGAACAATATACTCTATTATTCGCGCTATCATCCAGTTCGTATTTTCTAATGGTGATGGTGAAAAAATTAAAAAAGCATGGAATGGTATTAGATATACTATTATTGGTATGATCATTACCATTTTTTTGTTGTTCTTTTTCCCTATTATCTTCCAAAAAGTAAGTTCACAAGGAAAATCATATACAGCAACAGCTATTTTGGAAAGAGCTATGGTACTATGAAGAAAAATACTCAATATTGGTAGTTCGACTGTTGTTGATAGTGGTAGCCCATGGACAATCGACCAAAATGGTAGCAACTACAGTGAAAATCCACTATAGTCCATACTTATAATTTCTTACCTTTTCTCATGACATATACTAATCCCATTACTTATGTAAACTCTCAAGGTGTAGAAGAAACAATAACACTTCCTGAGTTATACAAAAAAACAACCTACACAGTATTATACTTTTATCCAAAAGATAATACACCAGGGTGTACAATAGAAGCAAGAGATTTTTCAACTCTCTCCGCAGATTTCTCTAAAATTAATACACAAATTATATGAGTGAGTAAAGATTCTGTCAAATCACATTGTGGTTTTCAAACAAAACAAGAACTATCTCTTGGTCTCATTGCGGACACATCTACAGAACTGACACAATATTTTTGAGCATGGGGCGAAAAAAAATTCATGGGGAGAAAATATATGGGGACTTTTAGAAATACCTATTTGCTTGACAATACGTGAGCAATTCTCTATAAACGAGAAAATATTTCTGCCGTATGACATGCAAAAGAAGTACTAGCATATATACAAAGCTTATAATACAAAAAAACAATAAGTAGATATTTTTATTTTCTTATAAGATGAGGTACATGAACTATATCAATGCTCGCTCAGTATTTACAAACAAGTGGTGAAGATACTCTATGGGTGAAAAAATTGCAGTTATCTACTGTACTATTTTGGGTATTCTTTTGATAGCGAGTCCTATTGTTACAGTAAGTCCATTGGATGATATTACTATCAAAACATATAGACTAATCAATCCATACCTCCTCAAATCTGCTATTCTTATCTTGTGATCATGGGCAGCATTATTTGCATGGTCTTTAAGCTATAGATTCAAAGCATTTATCCATCAGTCTATAGGCTTTAAAGAAAATGAATCACTATTTTCACTCTTTCTTCTGCTTGTACTTACAACTGCATATATTGCACTAGGAGATATGGCATTGTTACTAAAAAACAATATTACATATACAATGACACTCTCAACATGGTATTTCGTAACATCACTTATTCTTTTGGCAGGAATTGTCTATACACTTCGACGTGGAATCATGCATGCAAAACGTCTTTCAAAAGCTTCTGTGATGAGTAGCAATCAAACAAGTATTGATGAAGATATAGATAATTTCAGAGAACATCTCTCTAATCCAGAAGGACTATTCTAGTCATAGAGTCATTGAAAAAAGCATATTAAGATATATTACATTATATAGAAAAAGCGACAGGTATATAACCGTCGCTTTTTTTTAGATTAAAATGAGAGAAGGATACTAGAATATAGAATCACTTCCAAACTTACGAGCTCCACAGCACTGACATTCATAGGCTTGCCAGTCAAAACTAGGCCCATGTATCGAACCATCTGCACCAGTACCTATGGTAAGTCCAGACGCTTTGATAATAGCATACTTAGACTCAGGTCTTAAATCAGGTCGAGAAAGTTTTTCTTTTAAGTTATTTACCTGTTCTTTTGTCACTTTCTCAATGTGCATTGTTTTCTGAATTTCTTCTGGGTTTAGTTTGACAGGTTTATATACATGTACCCCAAACCAGCATTTTACTATTTGAAACAGAGAAAATTTTTCTACTGTTTCCTTTTTTATTTCTGTTGTCATAATTATATTATTTTATATGTTTATATAAACTATACAAATACAAAATACATTTGCAACCCCAATATTTGACAAATTACAAAAATTATATATATTATACATGTATTTATTTTGTATACAAAAACACAAATGAGTGATAAACTACTATCTATGCCTACTGATGACGAACTATTCCAAGCTTTCTCAAAAGCACTCCAAGAGGGAACACCTGAAGGGAAAAGAGCTATTCTTAGTACATTTGAGCCGTTCTTAGCAAAAGCAAAAGAACATCTGAAAGATATTATTGCAGTTGGTGCAACTGGTCTTGAACTCAATCTTACGAAAGAAAGCGGTGATAAACTTATGGCAGGATTCATATCTGCACAAAACTTCCTTCTCAAAATTCCTCTAAAAGCTGCTCTAATACTCTATGGAGCTGGCTCATTTACCAATTTTATTACAGCAACAAAAGCTGGAAAAAACAATCCAGAAACCACAATTGGTGGACTAGCTCATATTGCGACACTCTGTATGCAAAAACTATCAGATAAATATGCTGTTAGTGATACTGAAACAACTATTACAGATAAAGTAAAAGCATTATTTGCATAAAGATAACTATTAAATACCAAACCTTTGTTTTCTATTTTGGGCTGCTACCCGAAGTTTTACAACACTATTAATATGCTAGAATGAATATATCACATATACCAGAATTGATAACAGAAACATCACACCATCTCATAGAAGGGATTAAACATCCTCATGAAATTGCTCATATTATTTCACATGTTTTTGAAGAAACAGGAGGTGAATTTACTCATGAGCATTGGATGCTACATACAGGTGAAATGATGTTTGCAAAAGTAATGATGTTAGCATGATGATAAAGTATTCTTATAAGCAAAGATAGATAATATAGAAAAAGAGCCATGATGGCTCTTTTATTTTTTTGTATATGCTTTGATAATATCTATGATAGCTTCATCTTTTTCAAAAGGCAATTCATTTTTATCTGGGTGATAAATTTTCTTTTCTGGGATACCATGTATTGGATCAATTTTTGTGGATTTACCAAAATCAATAATATATGGCTTGTTATCTTTATCAATAATAATATTTCTCAAATTGGCTCAAATATCTCTATGATATATACCATTTTGATGGAGTATTTTGAAGAATCATTCTAGTGCTTGAACGATTTTCTGACCAGCATCTGCTTCAAAAAGAGATAATCAAACCTTATGTTTTTTCACTGTGTGTCCAAAATTTTCAGACTCTTTTACTATATTTTTTTCATTAGTATAATATAAAGGATCATAAACTACTGTATCTATTATCTCTTTGACTTTATCTGTTCTAAAATAATTCACCAATATTTGTTCAGCATCTTTATCATTATTAATACGAATTTTCTCATAGTTATGTCATTGTAAGAATGTGGCAAGATATGCTTCTATAACTTTTGCATATAGTGTTTTTCATCTAATATATTCCATTACCAAAAGCTCACTACCATCAATTGCTTCGAATTTACCGTATAGTTTTGGTACTCATACTTGTGTATACTGTGATTTTTCAAGTATAGATAAAGTATCTTTGTGATGTTTATATTCATGTTTTACATCATTATCATATCTTTTTTTAGCGACAAGATAATATTTTGTTTTATGATCTGGTAACAAAACAGGTACTCTATAAATCTCACCTTCAGAACCAAAAGTTAATTTATTTGCTGGTGTCACTCACTGCAAGATTTGTACTAGCTCAGCTGGTCAAATCGAAACTATATCTTGTTGTTCTATAACAAAATTTTGTAATATCTCTTTATGAAATACACCTTGAGAGTCTGCTTTATTACTATTAGTATCTTTTGAAACCAATGATCAACGTGGCTTATGAGACGGATTCATAGACATGTACTATAAAACTATAAATTACTTTATATCATAGTATAGTTACGATTATTATATTGTCAAATTACAGAATTGACATATATATTTATGTATACATAAAAAATTATTTAAAAAAACTCCCACGTACTGTGAGAGTTTTCTATATTTAATAGTAATATTTTTATTCATCATCAAGTCCTTTCACTTTTCCTTTTCTTTCATCCATTATTTGGTTAGCAATATTATTTGGAACTTTTTCATAGTTAGAGAATTCCATAGAATATGATGCTCTACCTTGTGTCATAGATCTCATTTGAGTTGAGTATCCAAACATTTCTGACAATGGTACTTTTGCTTTGATCACCATAGCTTTACCTTTTTGATCTTGTCCTTGAATCATACCACGTCTAGATGAAAGATCACCCATAATATCCCCCATATATTCATCTGGAGTCACTACTTCTACTGACATGATTGGTTCCAAGATAGATGGACCAGCTTTCATGAAGGCATCTTTGAAGGCTTTGTATGTTGCAACTTTGAAGGCAACTTCTGATGAATCGACATCATGGTATGAACCATCAAATGGAGCAACTCTTACACCAATAACTGGATATCCAGCCAATGGACCTTGTTTCATCATTTCTTGTGCACCCTTATCAATAGCAGGAATGAATTCTTTAGGAATAATACCTCCTGTCACATCGTCTCTAAATTCATATGTTTTTTCACTATCTTCTGGAAGTTTTTCCATATGTAGTACAACGTGTCCATATTGTCCACGTCCACCTGTTTGTCTCTTGAACACACCTTCACCATCTGCGTTTTGCGTGATAGCTTCTCTGTATGCTACTTGAGGTTTACCAGTTACTACTTCTACTTTATGTTCTCTCTTCAATCTATCTACAATAATTTCCAAGTGCAATTCTCCCATACCTGCAATAATAGTTTGTCCTGATTCTTCATCTGTATAGAATCTGAATGATGGATCTTCATATGCAAGTTTTCCAAGTCCAAGAGCCATTTTTTCTTGATCTTTTTTAGAAGCTGGTTCTACAGCGATCGAGATAACTGGTTCTGGGAATTCCATTCTTTCAAGAATAATTGGATCTTTTTGGTCACATAGAGTATCCCCTGTTTTTACATCTTTCAATCCAAGGAACGCACAGATATGTCCTGCATGAATTTCTGAAATTTCTTCTCTTTTATTAGCATGCATCAAAAGCAAACGTCCTACTCTTTCTTTGTCTCCAGTTCTTGGATTAAGAAGAGCGTCACCAGATCTAATCACACCTGAGTATACTCTAGCAAATGTCAAAGTACCTACGTATGGATCAGTCATAATCTTGAATGCCAATGCTGAAGCTGGTTCTGAGTCATCTGGTTGTCTTTCCATTGCTTTTTCAGCATCATCAACATCAGTACCATGTACAGCACCAATATCAAGTGGAGAAGGAAGATATTCTACAGCACAGTCAAGCATCAATTGTACACCTGCATTTCTCAATGCTGTACCTACCAATACTGGATAGAATTGATTTGTAACAGTACCTTTTCTGATAGCTCTGTTAATAAGTTCTACACTTATTTCTTCACCACCTAAAAATTTTTCTGCGAGTTCATCATCAAATACTGAAATAGCATCAATCATTCTTTCTCTATAGTCTGCACAAGTATCCATGAAATCAGCTGGGATATCTTGTTCTACTTGTTTTTCTCCACTATCACCTTCAAATGTATAGTATCTCATGTTTACAAGGCTTACAATACCCTTGAATTCACTAGATTCTCCATATGGAAGTTGGATAGCATATGCTTTTCCAGAAAGTCTTTCTCTAATATCATCGATACACATTTTGAAATCTGCACCAATTTTATCGATCTTATTAACAAAACACATTCTTGGTACATGATATTTGACAGCTTGTCTCCATACAGTTTCTGTTTGTGGTTGTACTGCATCTGAAGAAGAAAGTACACATACTGCACCATCCAAAACTCTCAATGAACGTTCTACTTCAATAGTAAAGTCCACGTGACCTGGAGTATCGATAATATTGATGTGGTATCCTTTCCATGAACAAGTTGTTGCGGCAGAAGTAATTGTAATACCTCTTTCTTGTTCTTGTGCCATCCAGTCCATAGTAGCTTCACCTTCATGTACTTCACCAATTTTATGGTTTTTCCCTGTATAGTAAAGAATACGTTCTGTTGTAGTCGTTTTACCTGCATCAATATGCGCAATAATCCCGACATTTCTTACTTTTTCTAATGGATGATTTGCCATTTTGTGTTATGATGTAATGAGAATAAATAAATAACGTAATGAAGTTTTAGTTTTCTTCTGCTTTGTTACTCGTAATAACAAGTTGTCTATAAGTCACTTGATGTTCTGTCTGAGACAGCAATCAATCAGGATCAGCATATGGTTCGGTACCTTCATACAACGGTGATACTACACCAGGTATAGGTTGCAAGAGTGGTTCGACACCTTCGGTGTCGATTTCTGCAAGTTGCCCCACATACGATACAATATTGTCCAAATCTTGCCCCAAAGACTCTACTTCATTATCAGACAATTTAATTGCTGATAATTTTGCAAGATGTAGGAGCTCGTCACGCGTTATAGCCATATTGTATACAAACAGTAACTGCATCTAAAAACTACCATTTCGGCATACCCTCAAATGTACGATTTCGGCAGAAAATTGCAATGGGAAATCAAAAAAATCGCACAAAAAATGCGATTTTAAATAGGAATATCAATCCCATTGTAATGAATATCCTAAGATATGATTTATACGACGTTGATAATCTATCATATAAGTCTTTAATTCAACTCTAAGATCAGGTTTTTGTTTATTATACTCCATAATCCTTCTTAATTTACAGCGGATGCTTTTTCTAGAAGAATATAAGTAATAATAATAAAGAATCAATGGTATAGTTCCTATAAAAACCCATACAATAATAGATCCAAGTGAATCAACTCTCATATCACTATTTCTAGCGACAAGAATTATGACAAATATCAAAGCAAATA
>CAXYYI010000015.1:0-9599 GCA_964293055.1 uncultured bacterium
CATAAAGCTTATAGTAGATTTTTTCCCATAGAGCATGGAAAAATGGAATACAAATATATCCTATCATAGATGGAAGAAGAATAATATATTGGCTTTTCCCAACTGCTTTTTCGATCACTAGGTAGATCATAGCACTAATAGCAACTCATACTGTTGTCCCAATCAAGTGAGAAGATGCATAATTCGGATTAGTAAGTAGCTCGACATGTGTATAACATGCAAAAATAGAAAAGAGGATATGGAATGCTAATATGATGAAAAGATCATTGATGCTATTGTAGTAGAGAAGATAGAGTGGTGTAAAGACAAAGAAAATAATCACGTTTGATAGAAGACTATTGCTAAACATTTTTCCCAAGTCATAGTATTTTGTACTATAGAAAAGATTATATACTCCAGCTAACATCACATTCCCAATAAATGTTGCAATAAACGCAATCACAATCAAAATAAGTGGAAGAAGGGGATTAACAGTTGTTACTCCAGCACTTTCTACATTGTTTTGCAGAGCTTGTGATAACATACTTTGTACCATGTACAAAATAATGAAGATCAAGAATCCAATGACAATACCAACCCCAAGTCCAATAGTTCCTTTTGCAAGTACTTGCCATCAACTGTTGTAGTTTGGTTCGCTTCAAAGATTGATATTTTTTTGTGATGCTGCCATGATATAAGTGATATAAGAGAGAGTAAAATAATGAATTGGATATTACTGTGCTTTACAAGTCAATGAGGTAATAATATCATCAAATATAGATTTTTCTTCTTTTTGTGCAAGAGAGATAATATAGACACTTCCATTACGAGCAAAAGCGAATTGATCATAATAGGTAAGCACTTTAGTTGTATCTTTTATGTCGTTTTCTGTAAAGGTATGTTTATAACCTTCTATATCTTGTCCATTACAAGTAAAACTCTTTGTTGTAAGTCATACTTTTGTGTATCACATCATTTGTTGACCAAGACGGTTAGCAGATTGTTCACTAAAATCTTTGATAGATAAACTACTAGGAAGAGAGGATTCTGATATAACAATACTGCTGTTTGTGTCTTTTCGTGCAGCCAAGATCGTATGAGCTATCTGAGCATTGTCTAGTGATTGTGACGATATAGTTTGGTAGCTTGTTGGTATATTGAAAGATAAGTCTTGTACAGTTACTGAATTAACAGATACACTACCACATCCCGCTAAAAAAACAGCACTCCCAATAATACTAAGTCGTGTGACACTTGGTTTGATGTATCATCAAGAAGACATGAACTAGTGTACAAAAATATAAAATAATGCAAGAATAATACCAATAACTAATCAACCTATAAAGCTACTAACATATTGCTTTTGTGTAACAGGTTGTTGTGTGGTATTACTTTTATAGTACGTAATAATGAGATATCCAATCATCAATCCTACAACTAGAAGATATGCTGGCATAAGAATGTTGCTTATAGCAACAAAAGACTCATTTGGGAGATAGTAGAATCCTCTAAGAAAGAAAATCCCCATACCAATAGTCATGATAAAAAAGAATACTTTGATAATTTCGAATAAGATAATCATGTATCTTTTTGATGAAATATAAAAATATGTGTTTGACTATCTATAATCTAGTGATTTACAGAGCTGATACAAGATTATTTGACACGGGGTATGAATTCATTATAATTGTATAAATAAATACTGTTTTATTGTCGTAGTATATTATGTAGTGTCATGAATATATCGCATCAGAATCCACAGTATGAGCTCACAAAGTCGTATATAAAAAAGGCTTCCTGAGAACTATTACAAGAGATGTATAATAAAATACATGCATTTTTGTGAGATCAAAAATACTATTATAAAAAAAATATATCGTGAGATTTTGAAATGAGAAGAGGAGAAGTTCTTTTGAGGGATGTGCTTGCAAGACTTCATAACCGTCTTAAAGAACGTAAAAAAACTAATCTTCAAAAACAACATGCAAAAGGAAGGATTAACCACATATCTCCTGAGATGATACAATATACGTGAACAGATGCTTTAAGAGATCTACTAGGATTGATTCCTATACTTGAAGCTCATCCGGATATTTGCCAAAACCGAGTGACACAAGCATTATCTGATGAAGAAAAAAAACACCAACATGCACTTATACCAAAACATATACGTTGTGTGACCTGAACAAAGAGACTTTTAGAAACAATTCTTTCAGCCAAAAATGAGATTTTTCCTATGTGAAATGCTGATAGTGGTATAGATATAAAAGATAGTCGTAATATAGAAAAAAAAGCTGAAGCAAAAGTAATACAACTTAATTTTATGGATACATTGTTCCCTCAAGACAATCTAAATGTAAAAACTACTCATACTGAAGAGGCGATACAGATGGTGCCAAATACTACTGCAACAGTTATGTCACAAGAAGAAAAAGATGAAATGAATAGAAGATGGTACGAAGAAGATAATGATGCAGACTATGAGTACCCATGGCAAAAATATAATAATAGATAGACTTATCATCTTGCTTCTTTTATTTATTACAGCTGCGATACATCAAAAGACCTTTTATATGAGGGTCTTTTTTTGATATACTCTTGTTTTTCACTTACGGAACTATATACTTTCCCATTAATAGCATTTTTGTCAATCTGTACGTAATAAAGTACTTGTAAATTATGTATAGTGGATAGGATATGCTTTCTATAGATACTATTATTTCCTTATTATATATATATGAAAGTTGGTATTGTATGACTACCAAATGTAGGTAAATCAACGCTTTTTAATGCACTTACAAAGACATATGCAGCTGACGCTGCAAACTTTCCATTCTGTACAATTGAACCAAACGTAGGGATCGTTGATGTTTTGGATCCTAGAGTAGATGCCTTGTCTGAAATATCTAATACACAAAAAAAGATATATGCCTCTATTCAGTTTGTTGATATTGCTGGACTTGTAAAAGGAGCCTCGCAAGGTGCAGGACTTGGTAATAAATTTCTCTCTCATATTAGAGAAACAGATGCTATTGTGCAAGTATTGCGTTACTTCCGTGATCCTGATGTTGTACATGTTGAAGGGTGAGTTGACCCTATGCGTGATGTAGAAATCATCAATACAGAGCTGATTATGTCAGATTTGGAACAAATAGAACGTAATTTACCAGCACTGGAAAAAAAGGCAAAAGCAAAAGATGCAGAAGCAAGCAAACTCTATCCAGTACTGAAACGTATGTATGATGTGCTTATGGCAGGTAGTTTAGTATATACGATACGAGATGACCTATCTGATGAAGAGCGTCAACTAGTAAAACCATATAATCTTCTCACAAATAAACCATTTGTGTATGCTATCAATATCGGTACAGAAGACTTTGCAAATGCTGAGAGTATCAAAGCTGATTTTGCACAAAAACTGCAACGTCCAGTCGCTATTGTCTGTGCTAAATTAGAATCTGAAATGTTATGATTCGCACCAGAAGAAAGAGGAGAGTATATAGAAGCAGAATTTGGATGAGATATACAAGTTCCAACATTGGATGCTCTTATATCACTTGCATATGACACAGTTGGTTTGATGTACTACTTTACAACTGGTGAAAAAGAAACAAGAGCATGGACTATTAAAAAACAAAGTACAGCACCAGAGGCAGCTGCAGCAATTCATACAGACTTCCAGAAGAAATTTATTAAAGCAGAAGTAGTTGCATGTGAAAATTTTATTGCAGCTGGAGGACGAACACAAGCAAGAGAAAAATGATTCTTAAAACTAGAATGAAAAGAATATATTGTGCAAGATGGCGATGTGATTGTCTTCAAAGTTGGAGCATAAAGAGTATGAATCTATTAGCACATGCTCTAAAATATAGTATATAAAGTAGTATATTAATACCTATCTTTGTAAAACACTTATGTTACCTATATAATGAGTGTATACAAAAATCGCTTGACAAGAGTTGGCGAATGAGTATTAATACGATAATTGTTTTTTACACTTTTTCAAAATTCACATGAATTTTAATATTAAGATGGATGACAAGAAAATCAAAGTAGATATTGAATCTACTAACTTGAAAGACATCTTGCAATATTGCAAACCAAAAGAACAACTTGTCCTCGTGAAGAAGTTCGGTTTGTTGACTGGAAAAGAAATTCCACTTCAACGTATTGGAGTAGATTATAATATGACAAGAGAAAGAGTAAGACAGATTGAAACACAAGCGTTGATGAGATTTAGAAGACTTATCGTAGGAAATGATAAGTATGTGAAAGTGCTTGAAGAAGCGAAAAAAATCTTGGATACTCATGGTGGACTTCTTTCTGAAGAAGATCTTGTCAAAAAAATTGTGAACAAAAATATGTTCAAGTTTTCATCACAAGAACTAAAACTTATTTTGGTGTCTGATTTTGATATCAACTACCTTAAGAGAAATAAACTCCTTCACAAAGCTTTTTATAAAGATGCTCTTTTTGAAGACCTTCTGACAAAAATGACTATGTGGATTACAAACTACTTTGATAAGACACAAGAAAGTGAAGACGTATATGAGTTTATTGAAAAAGTAAAATCTGAATTCTATCCAAAGCATAATACAATTGAATTCCTTGGAAATACATTATTCTACATGAACTTCTTCAATGTGATCAGAGGAATGAAAGTATTTGATGGAAAAGTTGGACTTATGACATTTACTGACGTATGGCCAAAAACTATCAAATTGAAAATCGTCTATGTATTGAGAAAAGTAAATAAACCTATGCATTTTCAAGAAATTCCATCAAAGATTATGGAATGGTTCCCAAATAAACCTATCAAAATCAATACAGTTCATAATGAACTTGTAAAAAATAATCAAACATTTGTAAATATGGGTCTTGGGATCTATGGTTTGAGAGAATGGGGATTTCAATGAGGACTTGTGAAAGACATCATTATCCGTATCTTCGAAAGCTTTGGAAGACCAATGAGTGTGAAAGAAATCTCAAAAGAACTTCTTAAAGAAAAGATGGTAAGTCCAAATACTGTACTTCTTAATCTTCAAAAGTATAAAGATACATTTGAAAGAGTAGATAAGGGAGTATATGCGCTTATTACAGAAAAAAAGAAAGTAGCAAAGAAAAAATAATGATAATATAAGAGAAGGGATTGCAAAATACTTGTAAATCTCTAGACTATAAACACCGAATGGGCACTCTTGAGTGCCCTTTCTCTACCCCTGCTGGGGTGGTGGAATGGTATACACGTACGCTTGAGGTGCGTATGCCCTAGGGCTTGGGAGGTCGAGTCTCCTCTCCTGCACCAAAAAATATCAGTCTTCGGATTGGTATTTTTTTTAGTTTTGCTTGCAAAATCCCTTTTTCTCCATATATATACGAGTAAATCTTTTAGTATAAAAAATATTCTATGTTATCTCAAAAAATCTCACAAGCATACATCCAAGCAATGAAAGATAAAAATGATATCCAAAAACAAGCATATGGATATATTGTTGCTCAGATCAAAAATAAACAAATCGAACTTCAACAGCCCGAATTGAATGATGATGAGGTTGTCACAGTGATAAAAAAAGAGATCAAAGCTCGTCAAGAAGCAATTAGTTTCCTTCAACAAGCAGAAAAGCTAGATGATGCCGCTCATGAACAAGCTATTATTGATCTCCTATCAGGCTATGTACCTGCTATGCTGACAAAAGAAGCTCTTACAGATCTTGTAAAAAATGTGATCCAAACACAAAATATCACTGATATCCCAAAACAAAGAGGTGAAATTGTCAAAGCTATTATGGCCGACCACAAAGCAGTAGTAGATGGAAGACTATTGCAAGAAGTGATAGGTGAGTTTATGTAGGGTTTTATATATATAAATTTCTTATAACAATGAATAAAATAGTAATGTTGGTTCTGACAATATTGGTTGTTGTTTGAACTTTTCAAATAACTGGTAATACATATGCAGGTTCAGTATATTGACCCTGTCCTCAAGATAATCCTAACTGTCATACACAGACAACCTCATCAACAAATAATAATGGTTCAATAGTGCCATTCGCTTCAGAGGAAGCAAAGAAGGATTATTGTAAAAGTACAACAAATGCATGAACATATACATGTAAATCGAGCTACTCTTGTGAATCTCTTTTTACTACAGATCATGCAGCAGCTCGTAAATGTAATCGAGATAGATGTATAGCTGATAAAGGACTCACAAGCTCTCCATGAACTGATTTGAATAGTAACTCATGTAATTGTAAATATTGAGTGCAATGAGTAGGAGCCACATGAATCCCTCTCAATACTAGCATTCCATTTGTTGGTCGTTGTGTTCCAAAATCAAGTTGAAGTACAGATGATGGGTCAGCATTGAATGCGTTTCCAGTGATTATTAGTGCTGCAACAAAAATGCTTGTAACAGTTATCTTATTGGTGTCTTTTGTGATGATTGTTGTAGGAGGTGTACAATGGGCTTCATGAGATGCAAAATCATGAAAAGCAAAAATTACAAAGGTTGCTATTGGAATCGCAATGCTTGGTATGATGGGGGCTATCTTGAGATTAATCAATCCTAACTTCTTCAAATAATTTTGTTTTGCTATTCTTCGGTAAAACACTAGTATAAAAGCATTATTTACTACTTATAGCGACTTGTTCAAATGGCATTAGCAATCAAAAAACTTGATACATGATATCTCATCAACAACCGTGTATACATCACATCAGGTGAACAACATGATACAAAATATATCAATCTTGCACTCCAAATAGGACCAGATATGCAATATGGTAATCACGATCTTACGTTTATCGAATATCCAGGAGAGTATGATATCAATGGTATTTTCCTCAAAGTATTTGCTGGAAAAGCAGGAGAACTTAACTATCTCATCCAAGATGGTAACAAAGAATACGCTTTTGTCCAAACAGAAGATGCTCTCAGTAATGATGAATTCACTGCTGACACATGGCTTTTCACAAATCCACATATTGCCAAAACTCTCGATAAAATGGAGCTTGAAGGAGAAAAAATCGATCTTACAGCTATCGAAGGATAAATTTCCTACTGCAAATCACTACCTATCTATGAAATACGAGCCTTTGGCTCGTTTTTTGTTATAAAACACTATTTGTCAATCAAAAAAAACGACCGAAGGTCGGAATGTGTAGGTAAAATAGGGGAGTGAGGGTTAGAGTGATATTCATAGATTGGCTAATTGGAGCCCAACATTTTCCAAAACCATAATTCCATCGTCTTCGTCGAGTTGGTGGACAGTATATTTGATTTGATTTTTATCAAAATATTCGTATAATGAAGATGTTTTGTGAGCGAACTTAATCACATCATCAAATATGATGGTAGTGTGCGGAGCCACGATATTGATGACGCGTTTGAAGTATGCCAGATAGTCGCTTTTCTTCGCATCAATATATATGAAATCCATTTTCTGACCACATAGTTTCTGATAGTCTACTTCACCTGCATTGCTGTGATAAAACGTTATATTATACAGTTTATGCAATCGTGCATTGTGACATGCAAGCTGATAGTTGGGAAATGAATGTTCTATGCTCCATATTTGTCCATTCCATTCTTGCAGTAATGAGGCAAATAAAAGACCGCTGTAACCTACCGCGCTTCCTATTTCACATATTGTTTGCGGCTTATTTTTTTCTATAAACGTAAGAAAAAAATATTCTGTAGGTGATGAGATACAAGGTACAGTGTTGTCCAAACACCATTGTTTGAGCGTTCACAAGTCAATCATTTTTTTATATTATATATTATGAAACAAAATATGGAACAATCTTCGATTTCTACAAATGTTACAATAGATTTTAACAAAAAACCAGAAACAAAAAAACCAGAAGGGAGAAAACCAGTGAGAAGAGCTCCTTCTTCATCAGCTCCTGCCGCTCCAAAAAAACCTGAACAAGTTCAAGCACCTACTACTTTTACTCCAAAGCAGGGTGAAATGCCAGTCAAAGTTTGATTTCTTGGATGATTGGAACAAGTAGGAGAAAATATGACTTTCTTTGAATATAAAGATGATATTCTTGTTGTTGATGCAGGACTTGTCTTTCCAGGTGGAGATGTATTTGGGGTAGACTATATCATTCCAGATATTTCATATCTTAAATTGAGAAGAGAAAAAATCAAAGGTATTATCATTACTCATGGTCACTTGGATCATATTGGAGCATTGAAACATGTACTACCAGCACTTGGATATCCTATGATCTATGCGTCAAATTTGACTATCCATATGATCAAGAAAATTTTTGAAGAAGCAAAATTATTGAAAAATTTGAAATACAAAGTAATTAATCCAGATACAGATATTCTTAAATTTGGTGCATTTACTGTGGAATCATTCCGTGTGAACCACAATGTACCAGAGTCTTTGGGATTTGCTATTCATACACCAAAAGGTTTGGTTGTGACTCCTGGGGATTACAAGATCGACTTTTCACCTGCGGTTGATAAACCAGCTGATATGGCAAAAATTGCTCGTATTGGACAAGAAGGTGTAAGACTTATGCTTTCTGAATCAACAAATGCACAAAAACCAGGACGTACACCAAGTGAACGTCTTATTGGACAAAACTTAGATTCAGTTATTAAATCTTCACAAGGAAGACTTATTATTGCAACATTTGCATCGAATATTGGGCGTGTGATCCAAATTATCGAGTCTGCTGCGAAATACAACAAAATAGTATTCGTATCAGGACGTTCTATGGTAAATAATATTGAAATTGTGAAACAACTATGATATATCAATGTACCTCATGGATTCGTGAGAAAAGTATCTGAAGAAATTAATACACTTCCTGATGAAAGAGTAGTTGTTCTTTGTACTGGAGCGCAGGGTGAAGAATTTGCAGCATTGACTCGTATTTCACGTAATGAAGATAAACATATCTTCTTGAAACCAGGAGATCAAATCTTGATGTCTGCTACACCAATTCCAGGGAATGAAAAAGCAGTAATCTCTATGATGAATGATTTTGTTCGTCATGGTATTGAAGTAATTACAAATTCAAATCTAGATATACATGCGTCTGGTCATGCATATCAAGAAGATATCAAAATCATGACAGCACTTATTAAACCAGAATATGTAGTACCTATCCATGGTGAACCAATTCAAAGAAATGCAAATAAAAATGTTGCATTGGAAATGGGTATGCCAAGTCAAAATGTATTCTTGATTGATAATGGAGCAGTAATTGAAATGTATGATGAAGGTCTGAAAGTAGCTGATAGAAGAATGAAACTTGATACTGTGATGATTGATGGTCTTGGAATGGGGCATCTTTCAGGTGAGTATGTTATCAAAGCTCGTAAAATTATGGCTGAGGATTGAGTGTTATCATTGATCTTCAAAGTTGATACAAAGACAAAAGAGCTTGTTGGTAATATCCAAATTGAATCAAGATGATTTGTATACTCATCAGAAGTACAAAAAGTACATACAGATATCGTAGACTTTGCAAAGAAAAGATACTATACACATCTAAAACAAACATCTGACGTAAAAGTAATTCTCAAGATGATAAAAGATGAACTTGGTAGCTTTATTGAAAAAAATATTGGTCGTGTTCCTATGCTTATGCCAATG
>CAXYYI010000016.1:0-9429 GCA_964293055.1 uncultured bacterium
TTTTTATTACATCAGGAAAAAGTAAATCAGCAAGTTGTTGATAGTGAGATTCTGTCATCAAAATTCATACATACTAAGTAAATAATTATCTATAATATACAGGAATGAGTTACTATTTACAACATTTTTTCCATATAAAAAAAGTCAGTGCAATAATACACTGACTTTCTATGACTCTCTATATTTCTATTTTACGTCGTCTGTTGGCTCATCTTTGATTATGTCAGCAACTACTTCCATAGTTTCTTGTTCTTCTGCATCAATCGCATCACCACTACTTGCTGGTGCATCTACAGTAGCAGCAACGGTTTCTCATCCATTTTTCTTTCCATCAAGATACCAAATTCTTCCTACAATAAATGCTAACAAAGCAGCTTTAAACCACCATGATGCAGCAAAGAATAAGAATGGAAGCACAAATCCTGCAGCTGCAAAACTATAGCTTTCAGTATATGTGTAGTTTTTCTTCATTGCTTTTGCGAGCAATCGTAGAACAATCGCATACAAGAACAAAAACAATGCAGTAAACAACCCAATAAAGAATGAGAGTATAATTGCAAAAATCAAACCAAAGACAAATCCTAAAAGATATGTTGTCCACACAATTGAGTTTTTATTTTCTACAATAGTATTTCCAATTGATGTAATTTTTTCTTGTACAGATCATGATGTCAAAACAACCTTTTCTGCACTACCTTGCAAAGCATCTTGAATTGCAAAGATTCTTGTTTCATGTTGATTATTTTTTACAACAAGAGAGTCTTTTGTTAACAATGCTGCAGTTTTGTACTCATCAATCATAGTTGGTGTTGCATTTGTATCAATCACAAGCAGATTTTCTACACCTTGCATATCACGACCTCTATAATCATTATCATTTTTCCCACTCAATGCTTCATCCATCATCATACGTCCCATATTTCATCCAAAAGAGTTCAATGGAATAAATACTGGACCTGTACTATTTGTTACCACACCACTTGTTGCAGAAATTTCCATCACAAGATCTTGTGGATATACTTGTTGTGCAATTGATGATCCTTTTTGTACCCACGAAGCAATTCTTCCTGTTGTCAAAATAAGCGCTACAGGAATAATAAGAAGAATCCCAAACAACATCATAATAAAAAATGCCAAGCGCATATAACGCCACAATGCAGCACCAAATGTATATTTTGTACCATTATTTTGGTACCACGCTACACTATAAATACTTTTCCATAATCATGAAAAAAACGCCATAGTTATCTATAAGAATAATATAAAAACTTATTTGAACTCTCCTCGAAGCAATTATATCGAGGAAATCCTTAGATTATAATACATATTTGACGCAAAGGTGCAAATAGAAAAACATAAAAAAAATAGTGAGCATACACCCACTATCCAACATTTGCATCCATCATATAGTTAGCATCCAACAACGCACTTGGCTGTAATCACATACTCTCTATTTGCATTGTCATATACTGATAATCTTCATATGTAAACGTATATTGTATATAATCTCATAACACAGTGCGACACGTATCTTGTGCTTCAGCAACGACTTCATCGACAAATCGTGCATCACCCAAACCTTCCATATGTTGTAGTAAATGATCAATATGAACCATTTTAACAGCCTGTGATATACTAGCCATAGAGTCATCTGTCACCTGTGCCAGATCAACTACCCAAAAATTTTTCTTTTGTCCAATATACATAACACAGTATCTTCCAGCTCTTCAAGCTTTATATAACAAAGCATATCGTTGCAATTTATCTATACTAAGAAAATGTAGACCAAAATTATGCAAAGTATTATATGTATTCAAGGCAAGTGTGGCTATACGAATATTTGTAAATGATCACGGTCAATTGATTACTACGACTGTGCTACCTTCGGTAGCAGCTTCTGCGAAGCGAGTATACAAAAAGTCTGGCAAATTCTTTTCCAAATTTCCATACTCCAAAACTTCTTTTTGTTGTTCTGTAAGAAAAAATATTCTATCAGTTGAGATATGTAAAAGCATACACAACATACTATATGGTAAAAATTCTAATACTTAAACACACCGCATATAAAATACGCGCATCAGTAAAACAAGCAAATCTATATAATCAAAGTTTTTATAAAATCATAAGATCTATCCTTTCGCAATATATTGTACAAGTCTCACAATACTATATGCACTAAACACAAGTATAAGGCCAATAAACGACCACTTGATTCCATTTTTTCACTTTGCAGCAGCACCATCATCTTTTGCTGTAATATACAACCATCCAGAGTACATTAAACCAACAGCTACAACTGTCCCAATAAAAAATGTTGCAGACAATGTAATGTCTTGCACAAACGTCATCACATTTGTATCAGGTTGGTCTTTTCTAATACCAACAGTTTCGTATGCATTAAAAGAACACTGTCCTTGTCTCAGTTGTTCAGCACTACACTCTATACCAAGAGGAGCATCAGCATACACTACATCAATCAGTGTCATATAGTTATAGTAAGATATGAATATTGCCACTATATAGTTCTTGATATAGTTTTTCAAGAAGATATAAAGATACAAAAAATAGATTTTGATTAGTATTGCTTTTTATGTTTTTTTATATATAATATACATACCCCTATCAAAGGGGTGTTAAAGGTTAAATGATTGATTCCTTGAAAGCGTGGTTTTTTATCACGCTTTTTTGTAATAAAAAATATTTTATGAACAAGGTTCTTATGACTGTTTGCAGAATAAAAAATAATCACTTTTACAAATTCTTATACACTTTATACATCTAAAAAAAACTTGCTTTTTACAGACCCATTTTTATACTAAATTCATATTTATCTATAACGCTATCCAACCAATGCTCCGACAGCCTACCTTTACTACGGGAACAAACTCAACCCAATATCCTTGGTAGGAATTTTGCATTGCTTAATACGCGTTCAAAAACCTCTTACTTTGGGTAGGAGGTTTTTTTAAACCTCCACATAGCGACTATCGCTCTATATCTATTTATATTATACACGTCAATAATTATGGAACTTGAAATCTTAAAACCTCGTCACGGACTTGCACACATCCTCGCACAAGCTGTACAACAAACTATAGATCCACTTGTAGCGCTTGGCACTGCACCAGCTTTTGATAACTGATTCTACTATGATATGCCCTTCTCAGAATGAGTATCAATCGGTGAAGATCAGCTCAAAGAGTTGACAAAAACTATGCAAGGAATTGTCAAACAAAATCAAGCGTTTATCCTCTACACTGCAAAAGATAAATCAGAAGCTTTGCATATTCTTTCACTTATAGAATGAAGCGAAGCTTCAGCTTTTGCAAAAATCAAAAACATCCTTGGAGATGCTGCTGAAAAATTTGGTGTTGATCTTGCAAACACATGATCTGCAAGATTTAAAAAAGAGTTAGTTGAAAAATTTGCTCTTGCTGCAAGTGAGAAAAACGAAGAAGCAGTCTACACTTTCTACTACAATACTATTCCAGCTGCAGCTGCTGAAAGAGTACTTAGTCACGTAAGACCAGCCTACAAAGCAATCTACGAAAGCATCACTGAATACCTTGTATCAGTACAAGCAATTGATGCATCACAATTTGTAACATTTATTGATCTATGTGAAGGACCACACGTAGAGACGACAAAAGAAATTGCAGATGGTTCATTTGTGCTTGAAAAAATTGCAGGTGCATACTGGCAAGCCAACGAAAACAATCCACAAATGACTCGTATTTATGGACTAGCATTTGGATCAAAAGATGAACTCAAAGCATATCAAACTATGATGGAAGAAGCAAGAAAACGTGACCATAGAATCCTTGGTGAAAAACTCAAAATCTTCACTATTTCACAACTTGTAGGATCAGGACTACCACTCTTCCAACCAAATGGAATGACTATTCGTAAAGAATTAGAAGACTATCTTTGGTCTTTACACAAAACAAGATGATACCAAAGAGTATGGACACCACATCTTGCAAAAGAAGATTTATATGTATGTTCAGGTCATGCAGGTCACTATTTAGACGATATGTTCTCTGTGCATGGTGGTTCATCAAATGAGAAATTCTATGTAAAACCAATGAACTGTCCTCATCATATGCAAATTTTTGCTGACAACCAATTCTCATACCGTGATATGCCTATTAGATACTTCGAACCTGCAACAGTCTATCGTGATGAAAAAACTGGACAACTCGCTGGTTTGACTCGTGTGAGAGCTATTACACAAGATGATGGACACCTCTTCTGTCGTATCCACCAAATCCATGAAGAAGTCTCAACTATTGTAAAAATCATCAAAGAGTTCTATACAACTATGGGGATGATTGATGGATATTGGGTAAGACTCTCTTTGAGATGAGATGATAAAGAAAACTACCTTGGATCTGATGAAGTATGGAATGAAGCTGAACGTGCACTCACTGCAGTATGTGAAGCTGAACAACTACCATATCAACCAGGAAAATGAGAAGCAGCTTTCTATGGACCAAAACTAGACTTTATGTTCAAAGATGCTATCGGTCGTGAATGGCAACTGGCAACTTGCCAACTAGACTTCAATTTACCAAATAGATTCGACCTCTCATTCGTCAATGAACAAGGAGAAAAAGAAAGACCAGTAGTAATTCATAGAGCTATCTCATGATCACTTGAAAGATTTATCGGAGTGATGATTGAACATTTTGCAGGTGCTTTCCCACTGTGGCTTGCTCCAACACAAATCATGTTCATACCTGTTGCGGAAAAATTCACTGATCGTTGTTACGAACTCAAAGCACTCTGTGATGCACAAAACCTCAGAGCAAAAATCGACACAAGCGATGACAGTTTTGCTAAAAAAATCCGTAACGCAGAACTCGACAAAATCCCATACATCGCTATCATCGGTGAAAAAGAGGTTGCAGACAACACAGTCTCAATCCGTGTCTATAAGACAAAAGAACAAGCAACAATCTCGGCAGATCAATTCCTCGCTGATAGAGTAAAAGAATACAATGAGAGAAGTTTGTAGAAATTACATATTTATAATTTCTTTATTAAAATCCATAACACTGCGAAACTACCACTTGCCATAGCGGTAGTTTTTTGTATGGTTAAAACATAAATTTACACTCTATAATATTACAATGTACAATCAAATCTTAGAAGAAATAAAAAAAATAGGTAATGAAATTCATCAATATGCATGACAAGTTCTAGATATTTGACAAGCAAAGCAACGACTTACTGAACACGATATAGCCACAGAACGCAGACTATGTGATTTTATAAAAATACTTGATCAAGATGCTGCTTTTTTTGCAGAGGAAGAAAATGATCAACTATCTCACAACACTAAAAGTATTTGGATCATCGATCCAATTAGCAATACATTTAACTTTATACATGGATTACCACACTATACAATTTGTATATCTCATATGGTAGATGAAATAATACATTTTGCTGCAGTCTATGATCCTTCTACACAAGAGTTATTTTCTGCAGAGAAATGAAAATGATCATATCTTAATTGAAAAAAGATATCTGTTTCTCAAAAAACTTCTGACTTATGAATTATTATTTGACCACATTTAGTACCAAAAAATCCTAAAAATAGTGAACTAATAAATATAATAACAACATTCAGTGAATTAGGTACTATTCGCATAATATGATCACTATGAATACACTATGCATATGTTGCATGTGGAAGAATTGAAGCTGCAATTTCACTATCAAAAGATATTTTCCCTGAAATGGCTTGAAAGTTACTGGTAGAAGAAGCTTGAGGGAAATTTACTGATTTTGATAACCAAGATATCTGATTTGAAACAAGAAAAATCATTGCCTCAAACTGATTAATTCATAATACTATTTTAGAAAATTTATAATCTCCTTATCAAGTATGCGCATCTGACTTATCTCCCCTTGTGATAACTTCACACAAGCATCATACGATAATATCAAAACACAAAATGCTATTCAATTTATGCAAGCGTTATGAGTCCAGATTACATGGTGAAAACATGTCTTTGATCCAATTGATAGCTCTCCGATCAGTGCGAGAGTTGATGATCTCCATGATATGTATCGTGATAGTAGTATTGATATGATACAAGTTCTCAAAGGTGGATTTGCTTCCAACGAAATGCTACCCTATATAGATCGAGAGTTGATCAAAGCAAATCCAAAGCCACTTTGTGGCTTTTCTGATGCGACTGCATTGCAAAATGCGATCTATATACATACATGACAGACAAGTATATCATGACCTTTTTTTCAGACAATTTGACGCGAATTAGAATGAAAAGAAACGATACAATCAGAATGGAAAAAAGTTTTTCTCGAAAAAACACAAGAAAATAAACTTGCTATAGATCGACCATATCTGGACTACAACCCAGATATGACACCAAATAAAACCATTAATGAACCACTTAAAGTTATCAATCCATGAAAAGCTGAATGAATTATTATCGGTGGAAATCTCTCGACATTTTCTCTCCTCATCAATACACCTCACATGCCATTATTTGAGTGAAAAGTACTTTTCATTGAAGAGTGTTATGAACACAATATAGGATTCATTCGTAGACAACTTTTTCACCTCAAACAACTAGACTGATTCGATACACTCGCATGAGTCATTGTCGGTCGTATCCAACAAGCATGTCTCACAGACTATGATATAGATCGAGAAAAAACAATCAGACAACGAGCATCTGATCTTCCATTCCCAGTTCTCATGAACTGACCATTTGGCCACATCTCACCATTCCAAAGTTATCCTATATGATGACAATGTCCGATTGATAATTTGGATGTGATGATGAAATTTTAGTAAGATACTCTTGCCTTTTCAGTATACACCACTATATATAGTTATATAAAACAACACTACCTACTAGATATACAAAAACAAAAAGCCATAAGTATAATTTTACTTACGGTTTTTTTATTTTTTATAGATGTATTCATGGATACAGGTCTTATTAAAAAAGTAGTAATTACATGATGACCATGTGGAGGAAAAACAACAGGTATGGCATACAATACGCAAAAAATTGCACAACAAGGAATGGATGTACTAGTTGTGCCTGAAGCAGCAACCAATATAATCAACGCATGAATTATTCCATGAAAAAATATTTCACTACTAGACTTTCAAGATCTGATTATCAAAGAACAACTCAAACAAGAACAATTTTATGAAGACAAAGCAAAACATGAGATTGAAAAATGAAATCCTAAGCCACAAGTAATTCTCTGTGATCGTGGGTTGATGGATGGACAAGCATATGTGGATCCAGACGATTTCGAATATGTGCTTCTTAAAAATAAGTTAGATAAAGATGAAATTTTGAGAGGAAGACGTTACGATTGAGTCATTCATATGACGTCTGCTGCAGTATGAGCAGAAGAATTTTATACAACAGAAAATAATAGCGCAAGGACTGAAACAGCCGCAGAAGCAAAAGAGAAAGATGCTCGTACACAAGAAGCATGGATATGAACAGATAAATTAAAAATTATTAACAATACAACAAATTTTGATGACAAAATAAAACGCACATCACAAGCACTCATTGGACTCCTATGACTTCCTATTCCCTATGAAATTGAAGACAAATATGCGGTCAAAAATATTGACCGAGACAAGCTAAACAAACAAAAAGTATCACTATCACATATTACACAAGCATACATTGATACACTGTGAGAAGCATGAATACATAGAATACGCAAACTCGTACAAGGACAATTCACTGCATATATACATACGATCAAATGACCACAAAAATATTATGAAAAAGAAAAACTTTTAACAGAAAATGAGTATAAAATATATCAAAATCTTCAACTACCAAATACTCATCAACTTCACAAAATTAGACACTGTTTCCTTGCGCTAGATCAATATTTTGAATTAGATGTATTCAAATATCCACGCAATGTTTTGAAACCTTGAGATATCGCACTCTTAGAAATTGAAAAAATACATGAAGATCAACAAGTCACTATTCCAGACTGGATAGAAGCTGAAGAAGTAACAAACGACCCTTTCTACAAAAATGCAACTATGGCATGAGTGCAACTATAAATTCATACAAGAAAAGAAAAAAGTCCAAGAAGAATCTCGGACTTTTGTAGGTATTTATGAAGATAGTGCTTTAAAAAAGGTATCTTCAAATTGTTTCAATTGTGTATTATTTGGATCTGATACTAGAGCGAATATCCTATTACGCTCCTCATCAGACAATATTTTACCATTTTGTAAAATACTATCTGTAATTTTTTGATAAAGATAATCCACTAACTCTTTTGTAACAATTTGTTCAAATAAAAATGCTTCTTTTTTACTAACTTTATCTTCCTCATCATCACTATTATACTCAAGCACGCTTGATAAGATTTTAGCTAGTTTCATATACTCCTTCAAAAGATATTCTATCTTTTTTTCTTCGTAATTATCTTTTGTTTTCTTTACGATAACATCTTGAAGAAAGATCATCTCAGGAGAATGATGTTTACAACCTTCTGTATAGATATTAATATCAGCTTCTTCCCAGACATCTTCAATGGTCTTATACAAAGAAACTTCCTGTACCTGTACAAAATGCGCCTCTACTGGAACCCAATGAGTGGATAAACGATAAACATTTGGATTATACTCTATTACAGAAAGTACTTCTCCACAATTTTCAAAATCCAATACAAATGCATCACCAGTATTTTCATTTTTTACTCTAGTGATACCAATAGTTGCTTGGTAATCTAAATATGGTGTAGGATATGCATTACCAAGTAAATTAATAACACGGCCTGTAACAATCTTTCTCTCTGATAGACTTGCAAAAGATACATTTTCTTCATATTGCATGCTAATATCATAAGAAGCAATATAATATTTTTTATTTAATAACAACATCGCTATAGGTGTTGCTACTGGTGTTTTTGTATTTTTCATAAAAATTTATTTTTTGGTTAACTTTTTGATTATACACAACCAAGAAAACAATGTCAATACAAACAAAGATTATATCAAATTTCACATAAAATGGTTTTTTATTGTTTTTTTACACTATTTCTCTATACTAACTCAGTTAAACTAAATTATTTTTTATGAAGACAAACCAGATCCTCCTTATTGGAGGCCCGGGTGCTGGAAAAGGCACACAAGCAGCTATTTTAGTTGCACAAGGATACCATCACCTATCTACAGGAGAGCTCCTCAGAGCTGCAAAAGAAGATCCAACAGAAGAAGGACAAAGAATCAAAGAGCTTTTAGCAACAGGTAATCTATTCCCAGACGAGGAAATGTTTACACTTGTAAGAAAAGAGTTAACCAAACTTTTCAGCGCAAATCCTCAAACAAAAATTCTTTTTGATGGTTTTCCAAGAACTATTCCGCAGGCAGAAGCATTAGATGCAGCCCTTGCG
>CAXYYI010000017.1:0-9087 GCA_964293055.1 uncultured bacterium
AAAGCGAAAAAAACTATAAAAAACAACAGAGAAGATAAAAAAACTGATAGAAAAGGGTATAGAGAAGCTTCCCATGCAGACTATGGATATATGCGAAATTATTTCACAAAACTAACTGACAAAGACGCTAGAAAAGAAAGACAAACTACTGTAGACAATGCAGTAAGTACACTTCTTGCAGAAAAAAACAAACTCAATACAGAATACAGAGCTTCAGTAAAAAATAACCAAGCTATGTCTGCAGAAACTGTAAAAGCTCGTGTTGATGCAATGGTAAATGCTTTCTACAATAGCGTTATCAAATATGTAGATCCTGCAAAAAAAGAAGGTTTTGATGCATTTGTTGCTGGGAAAAGCGCACTATATAATCAAATTTTCACTATCAATCAATTAAATCGAGAAAAGAATCAACAAGTGAAAAAAGAAACAAAGGAAACTGTAAAAACAATCAAAACAACAGCAAAAGAAACTAAAAAAGCTACAAAAGAAGCTAACAAATCTACTAAAAAACAAGTAAAATCATCTACTAGCAAATAGATTATACTCCTTCATGATTCACAAAAATATTAATACTCATATAGAAAACTTTCTTAGCTATATTCCTGCATGAAAGTTTATATCATACAAGACTCTTGCAGAGATATTTTGTACATCACCACTTACCATGGCCAAAACAATAAAAGCTATGTGATATGACGACAAAGTATCTCGCAAGACTAAAAAAAATTCGTCATATTTTCGAGAACCGGGTATGACGAATTTTTATATTTCCTTAATCACAAGAGATAATGATGCAATTGAAAAGTTTACAATAATATCACACAAAATATCTCTTCAAAACCCAGGTGAAATAGTAAAAATTCCAACACATTATCATATTACACTAGCAGATCTACACAACATACCACTAACCAAAGATTTTCTTACAAACCTCTATAAAACAACACAGTGACTCCAACCATTTTCTTTTTTGTGCTCTATACACAAACCATATATAGACAAAGAGAAACAAAAAGTCATTTTCTGGTCTCGTATACCACACAATCCATTTTTACTCACACTCCATTATTGTATTACCAAACTTGTTCCACGAAGAGCAGACAAACCATTTACTCCACATATCACACTAGGGAAATTACTAAAAACCACAACCTACAACCCAAAGTTTCTTGAACTTCAATGAGATGTTGATTGTGGTTTTGATCAAATATGTATAACTGCTAATATAGATAATAACAAAGATGTTATCCTATTTTCTTTTTCTCTGCTCTCATAAATAAAGAGTAATACAAATTAGGCAAAGCTATAAGTGTAATAGCTGCTGAGAATATCAACCCAAATATAACTGTATATCACAAACTTGCATAGAAATCATCTTGTGTTACCACAGATCACAATCCCAAAATTGTTGTAATTGTACTAATCAAAATAGGTTTAAATCTCACATATCATGCCTCAAATATCGCACGTTCAATATCTGCGCCATGTTCTAAGTTATAATTAATTCTATCAACTAAGAAGATCGCTGTATTAACAACCACTCCTATAAGTGAAATAAATCATATCGCAAACGCCATACTATATGGATTCCCCGTAATCCATAATCACACATTTACTCATAACAATGCTGTAATAATAGAGTACAATACCATAGCTGGCTTACTAAACGAATTGAATTGATATACCAATATACCAAATGCTAACAAGAGAGAAACAAAAAACGCCATTATTGTTGATTGTATTAAGTCTTTGTTAGCTTCATTTTCTCATGCTTCTTTGTAGGTAACACCATCTGGGAAATCATAATTTTTAGCAAACTCTACAAGTTTTGGTTGAAATGCTGTTGGAGCTAACCCAGATTCAAGATCAGCCTCAACTGTTGTATTAATATCTCAATCTTTTCTTGTAATAGATGTCAAAGCTTGCCCTATTTCTATACGAGCTACACTACCCAAAGTAATCTGTCCTACTCTTGTAGGAAGAACTATATTTTGTAGATCATTTGGTTTCAAAGTGTTTTCAAAATCTCATATTTTCACAACAATATCTCTATCAATCGATTCTAATGTTACAGTTCCTACCTTTATACCAAGGATCATTGAATAGAGTTCTCACTTTATATCCTGTGGTGTTAGACCGAGTTCTGCCAATCTTTTTTCATCAAAACTGATTGAGAATTGCCCTGGACTTTCTGTACTTGAGTTAGTGACATTGATAGTTCACGTCAATGTTTTTATATATGCCTCAAAATCTTCACTTACAGCCTTGAGCACTCATAATTTATTTTTATCATTTGTGACAAGATTGATACCTACTGCTTTTCCTACTGGAGGTCATCATGCCTGTACTTTACCTTCCACAGTATATCATTGAATTTTTAAGTAATCTAGTCAACTCATAATTTCATCTTGAATCACAAAACTATCTCTTTTTCTTTCTTCTTTTTTCACAAGCACAACTCAAACATCTATCGCATTATTATTAATTTTTACCTCATAACTTTTTAACTCTGGAATACTAGCAATCACACTATCTACTCATGATCATATTTCCACCATACGATCAGTTGTTGTACCTTCTTTTGCTGTGATAGATATATCAATAAATGGATTATCTCCAGATGGGAATAACTTAAATCCAATTGATGGTGAAAGAAAAACAAACGTTGCAATCAATGCTAATATCGGAACATATATTGATGCTCTTCTATATGTTTTGTTTTTCATAGTAAATCTTAATGTTGCAAGATATTTATTACGCAAAATATCAAATCGTTTTTCAAAAAATGGTTCTTCACTTTTATCTTTTGGTTCTTTTCATTCTTGCTCTTCTGCCAAGATTTCCTTCTCTACATCTGACATAACCATTTCTTCCTCATCATTACCATCTTTAAAATAGTATGTGAGTTTTTTATTAAATGCTACAAACAAAGCACTATTAACTGTTAGTGCCAAAAATAATGATCCAAGAAGTGTCGTAAATATCGTAATTGGTATATACGATAAGAACTTACCAGTCACTCATGGAAGCACAAGAAGTGGTATGAATACAACAATATTAATAAATGATGTATTTATATTTGCACTCTTATAAGTATTTACAGCAAGTAAAATAGCAGTCTTAGGGTTAAATCACTTTTTCATGTTCTCATATGCTGCTTCAATAAATACTATTACCGTATCTATTCCTGCACCAAAAGCCAAAATCAATGAAAAATTCGTCAAAAAATTCATTGTTAATCACGCCTGTTTCAAAAAAATAAACGTGATAAAAAACGAAAGGATCATACCCAAGGTAGAAATCAATGACTGTCTAAAACCAATAAATAGAGCAGTAATCGCCAATACCAAAAGTATAGAACTTATTGCGTTAGAACCCAATGATTTATAATCATCGATAATAACATCTGAAAGATCTCTTGTATACTCTACATCAACATCTTTATATGCAAGCTTATTAAGTGTTTCAGAAATAATACTTTTTGCTTCTTTTGCATCTGCAAAAATATTTCATCACTCTGCTTTATAAATTGTGATAGGAACAGCATAGTGATCAGAAATTCATTGTTTACCACCATATGATATAGATTCATTTTTATATTTTCTTTGTACAAGAGCTATATCAGCCAAAGTAATATTTCACTGTCACTGTCCCAAAACAATAGGTACATTCTGTAATTGATCCAATGATTGAATCTCATTCGAAATTCTATAATCATATCACAAATCTCACAATGTATGATTACCCAATGGAAGATTTTGATTATAATTTCTTATTTGATTTGCAATATCATTAACAGACAAACCATAGTTTTCTAATTTTGTTTTATCCAAAAGAACTTGCATATCATAATCATTATCATCCTCTACTCAATCAATCACAACATCAACAATAGATCCTCTATTTATAATTTCTCTTCTAAATTCCATAGCAAGTGATCTTACACTATTCATAGTAAATAGTTTTTTATCACCATATAACACCATTTGAAAGAGAACTTCATTATCAGTTCATATCTCTTGAATAATTGGGTCTTTTACATCTTCAGGAAAACTAATAACATCTACTTTTGTTCTCACATCATTAATAAAATCTTTTACATCTGTTTCATTATCAAGTGTGATTGTTACAGACGAAATTCATTGAGATGATTTTGCATCTATCTTATCAATACCTTTTATATCTTTTACTTCTTTGTATATCTTTTCAGTAACACTACTATCAACATCAACTGGATTAGCTCCTGGGTAAGGAGTATTTATCAAAACAATACCAAATTTAATATTTGGTGACGACTCTTTCGGTATTTGTATAAGAGCAAAAGTACCATATAATACCAACATAAGTATTACCAGAAATGATACCCTATAGTTTTTCACCCATCGTCAAAAAAATGTCGATTGTATTTTTTCTAGATATGTAATATGCCTTTCTTGCATGGTAGAAAAATAATATAAATATATAATTTGGTATTTCTAACTTAGATATGAAATTTTATTCTATACTATAATTTAGATTAATAGTCTATTTTTCATATAGTTAAATATTACTCCTTCACTTTTATTATCATTTTTGCTGGATCATAATTTTTGACATCACTAATAACCAACTGATATGTTGTATCAAAAGTATCTGTGATTTCTGCATAATTTCCAAATATCATTCCAAGTGTTACAAGTTTTGTTGAAATAGTACTTCCATCCCACACAACAATTTGTCATATACCATTATCAACAATAGTAATTGCATTTAATGGAATCACCTTATTTCATCTTGATGCAGTCAAAACAACATCAATAAAGGAACCAACAGCAAAATCTCATTCTTCTATAACAATTTTTACAGGATAGTTACCATTTTTATCAGCTACTTTACCAACAGATACAACTACTCATGTTCATTGTGTTTGATCTTGTTGTAATTGTACACTATCTCCTACCATAATTCATTCTAATTCTTTATCACTAAGATCTATATTTACTTCTGTTCATTGTGATACTAATTTTATAACTGGTGTTCACATAGAAACTTCTTGTCATACATCAACCAAAACTTCTGCAACCACTCAATCTATAGGAGCTTTGATTGCTAATTTAGAAAGATTAAATTCTGCTTCTCTCAATGCTAATTGCGCTTGTGCTAATGAATTTCTAATAGTATCCAAATTTAACTCTTTTGTATCGACAGCAAATCATAAATTACCAGATGTTGTTTGTAGATTTAATGATGAGTTTTTTGCTTGTTCTTGAAGTTGTGTTTGTTGTACTAGTATATTATTTTCAGCTATTTCAATTTGTTTACGAAGAGATTCTTGTTGATCCTTATATGTTGATAGAAAACTTGAAAGACCATTAATTTGAGCTGTAATAGAACTATTAATACCACTAGCTTTTGACTGTAATGCAGAAAATGATGCTGTATAACCATCTATTTTTGTTCTTGGAAGGTATCTTATATCTTCAATCGAATTTACAAGTACTTCTCTCATACTAATAGTAAACTCATTAATATCACTTAATACAGCTCTATATTTTTCCAGATATAACTGAATACTATCTCATGTAATATTATTTCCAATCTTTGCCAAATTTTCTCTTTGTATAAAGAGATTTTTTAATTGAAGTTCTGCTTTATTTCTTGTTTCAATACTCATACCTCCTATATATATATCTTCTTCTATAGGATTTTTATTTGCTGGTGTAACACCTAATATTTTATCTCACTGATCAATCACATCCAATAATAAATTAGTTGTATCTGTATAAATATTTTTAGCAGTAGCAATATTGTTTGTTATAGTGATTTCATCCGATTTCACCTTATTATCATAATCAAGACGGTTTTTTTCTAGAGATTTTTGTAATCCACTTAATTGAAGAGTTGTATTGTTTGTTGTTCATCAAGCAGTATTTGTATAATTAAGATTAGCTCTTTCTTGAGCTATAAGAAGATCACTGATTTGTTTTTCTAGATTTTTTTTCTGAACTTCATAGGTATTCTCTGCTGAATTAATTGATAGTCTTGCACTTTCAGTTCTAAAAGTACTAGTTCATTGAGTATCAGCAAGTTTTACTAATAAAGCTCATTTTCCTACATCTTTTCCTATATCAGTAGAAATAGATTGGACACGTCCTGCTGTCAACGATGATAAAATAATATCACTAGATCACTCTACTGTTCCATTTTTAGTAATAGAAGTTTGTCATCATTGAGTACCAAGTGGTAATACAGTGATAAGAAAATCTTTCTTAGCTACATCTCACGATGTTTCTGGTTTTTGTGTAAATAATTTACCCAAAATAATTGCTGCTATAATAACTCATACAAAAATAAGTATATTTTTTCTTTTCATGATATCAGAAGAGATATATAAAGTAAATTTATTCATGATTTCCCTTTATTTCATCTTGCATATATTCCATTACGGCTTGCATATCTTCATTTTTAATAAATCCTACTGCCACTGATCATTTTGTCATAGTTATGAGTGTATCTCATGGAGAGATACCCAATAAATCTCTAACTTCTTTTGGAATCACAATTTGCCCCTTTGGTCAAACTGTAACACTTCCCCAAAGTTTCATAGATAAATCACATGTATGAGACATTTCTTTTTATATAAAAAAGTAATAAAAGTTATACTTTTTATACAAATAATGATTTATAAAACAATATGAAAAACACTAATTACACTTACATATACAATTATTTTCTAAAATGTCATTATTAATATATCATTATTATATTCTGAATGAAGCATATTTTTTACTTATTTAAAAAATTTTATACTATAATAGTATGAAAAAATTGTTTATAGATTATCCAGATACAAGACTAGGGAATACATTATCATGAATGTATACTTTTTTAACATATCTTTCTATAGCAACAGTTGTAGTATGATCATATTACAAAGTTTCACACCCATACTATCCTTATGTTGTACTTAGTGAGTTCATTTTTTCTATTCTATTTCTTTTAGATTACTGTATTCGTTTTATTTATTCTAAGTGATCACGAAAATTTTTAGTGAATCCTTTTTCTATAGCAGATCTTTTATCATTTCTACCACTTCTTATAGGTGTATCTACTGGATTTTGGCGAAATGTTGAAAGTTTAAATATATTTAGACTATGTAGAGTATTAAGATTATTTAGAGTAGGGAAATATATGGAGTTTCTCAAAAACCTTTGGCAAGCAGTACAATCAAATCTCTATAAGTATCAAATAGCATTCACATTATTTTTTATAGTATGGTTAATGTGATCATTCATTGTATATTGAGTAGAATGATGACATAATCCTATGTTTGAATCAATACCAGATGCAATGTGGTGGGCATTAGTCACTATGGCGACAGTTTGATATGGTGATATAGTACCTGTTACAATACTGTGAAGAATATTATGATGATTTATAATTATTTTTTGACCAATCTTTTTATCTATCATAACTTCTATTACAATTGTTACTTTTCTAGAAGTTGTAAGAAAACTGAAAAAAGATGAGGAAAAATATATTTGTGATAGTTGTATGAGTTCATGACATATTGTCTCAGATAATTATTGTAGAATCTGTGGAAAGAAATTCATTAAATAATAATAGATATATATAATAATAAAATATAATAGTAATAATGACACATTATATGAAAAAATGTGAGAATAATATTTATGTGTTACTACCTTATATTTAATATGTTGAAAAAATGTGTATATGTAAAAATGTAGAAATTATTATCTTATAACTCATACATATTATATTCATCTATTCATCAATCTGACAAGTTTTCATCATTTTTTAATTTCACTATAGGTTCTTGACTTCTT
This sequence comes from uncultured bacterium, assembly GCA_964293055.1. GTDB lineage: Bacteria > Patescibacteriota > Gracilibacteria > Absconditabacterales > Absconditicoccaceae > JBDHUW01. The sequence continues at coordinate 7,830 of CAXYYI010000017.1, forward strand.
ATAGCATTTACTACACAGTCTTCTAAATCAATACTAAAATCTTTCATATTAATATAATATATATCATTGAATGATGCATAAATATCATCAACATCTATATTCTCTTCTGGAAGAGTAAATAATACTTCATACTCTTGTAAAAATACCTCTCTAATAAAAGTTTCTCCTGATACATCTGATATATCTTCTACTGAACATGAAATATTTTCTAAAAATACTTGAATACTTGTGTTATTGATTGCTTGAAGAGTAATACTACCAGATACTCATGGTTTACAAACTTCTGGCATACTATCTATTTCTCTATCAGAAAAATCTATAGTATCTACTAATCATGGATTATGAAGAAGATCTCATACTTTTATATATCGTTTAGTGTGTGACATTATATACAAAGACAAATATAAATCTTATAATAAGATAAAAATAGTATAATAAAATATCTTGCAAAAATCTATAGTATCTACATATATATTGTTATGGTAAAACCCACTTCTGAAAAAAACTATACAATAGACTTTCAAACAAAAGATTTTGAAAAGATTTTTTCATATTTATCACATTATCTTTCTCAAGAACAAAAAATTGTTGTATGAGTTTCTTGATGACCTGATAGTATGTTTCTTGCTTATATTCTTCAAAGATATTATAGAGATAATGGACGAGATCAATGATTGATCAATATAGCACATTATAATCACTGACAAAGAAAAGAATCAATAAAAGAACATAAATTTCTCCAAAAATATTTTGAGTATAATACATTTTACTGGAATATAGAAACTCCTAAAAAGTGATTATGAGAGACAAAGCTTCGTGAATCTCGTCATAAATTTTTCCAAGAAGTATTGAAAGATAGTTTATCGTCACATTTATTTTTGTGACATAATTTTTCTGATCGTATTGAAACAACACTTATGAATATTGTTCGTGGCGCATCTCTCAAAGGCTTTTTATGAATCAAATCATATGAGTATGACTCTCATACAAAACATAATATATATAGACCACTTATTTCACTCTCAAAAAAATCTATCCAAGAGTATTGTGATATATACTCTATTCCATATTTTACAGATATAACAAACACAATTCCAAACAATCCAAGAAATATTTTAAGAAATACTATTATTCTACAACGAAAAAATCTTCATGCCTGAGGAAATAAAAATCGACAAAGATCGTGGGATAGTATTTATACAAGTATAGAAACACTTTTATGAGAAAAATTATCTTCTCATCAATTCAAACAACATAC
>CAXYYI010000018.1:0-8809 GCA_964293055.1 uncultured bacterium
ACCATCAAGTAGTCTATTTGTTGCTGGTTCTCTCAACATAACTTTTCCATCTTTTGCAAGAAGGTCATAATCATTGAATATTTCTACATCAGCAGATTCTAGTTGTGTTCCACCATACAAATGCCACATAGGAAATACATTATTCAATGCACTGACTACCATATGTAGTGGTTCACCAACTCTTGCCGGATCTCTCAAAAGTCTTCTTATAATCAAGTCTTCTTCAGAAGCATTGATATACACACGGAATGGATTATGTGTTGTTGGAAGTTGTGAAATAGTATATAGACCTTCGACAAGAACGATATCAGCACTATCTGTAACTGGTAAGAATCCAGTTCTTCTACTTTCCGCAAAAGAATAAGTAGGTAGTTCAAATTTCCCTTCAGCAAAATATGAATCAATATTTTGTGCCAAAAGATCATAATCAATAAGTGCAGGATGATCATATGTTCCATAAATAACACTCTTAATACCAGTATCAGAAACATAATAGTTATCTGATGAAATTGTTAGTGTTTTTTTACCTACTGCTTGCAATCTTTTTGCAATATCTTCAGCAATATATGTTTTCCCAGATGCAGAAGCTCCTGCAAGATAAACAAGTTTTTTACCAGAATTAAGGATACTTTCTACTGCTTGATCAAGTTGCGCAAATGAGTATCTAGCCATTATATATAATTAGGAAATAAGAATAACATTATTATTATAGTAAAATCCCTATAAGTAGCAAAAATATGGGTTGACTATTTGTAGAATAATGATGCAGAAATAAAGAAAAATTATATACTGTAAAAAAATATAAAAATGACACCTAAAACATAAGAATATAGCACAAAATAGCTTGCAAAACACCTCATATATCCGTAATACAGAAGCTGTCTATTTATTTTTTTGATTGTCCAAAAACGTATGAAACAAGAATTTCCAAAAAAATATGATTTGCAATTAGAGCAAGAAGTATATGCTATGTGGGAAAAAGAACATGCTTTTTTGCCTGCATCAGAACGTCTTCACGACACAAAAAAAACTGCTAAAAAATCTTCAAAAGCTAAAGAAGACACAGCAAATAATACGTTTATGATGACACTTCCTCCACCAAATGTAACTGGAGTATTGCACGTTGGTCATGGACTTATGCTCTCTATTGAAGATGCAATTATCAGATATAACCGTATGCAAGGAAAAGACACACTATGGCTTCCTGCAACAGATCATGCTGGGATTGCAACGCAAGTAAAAGTAGAAGACAAACTTCGTGCTGAAGGAAAAGATAGAGAAACACTATGACGTGATGTGTTTTTGCGTCATGTATGGGACTGGGCAATCAAATCAAGAAACACTATCATTGGACAAACAAAACGTATGGGAGCTTCACTTGACTGGTCAAGAGAGGAGTTTACGCTTTCTGAAAAACTTTCAAGAGCAGTGAGAAAATCATTTGCCAATCTTCACAACCAATGAAAAGTGTATGAAGGAACTCGTATTGTAAATCGATCAATTGGAACACAAAGTGTAATTTCAGACCTTGAAGTAGTCTATAAAGAAGAAGAAGGGACACTCTACCATCTTAAGTATTTTATTGAAGGAAAAGGAGAATCTATTACAATTGCGACAACTCGTCCTGAAACAATTTTTGCTGATGTTGCTATTGCAGTAAGTCCACACGACAAGAGATATAAGAAAATGATTGGGAAAAAGGTATTGATTCCAATTATCAATAAACCAATTCCTATTATTGCAGATGCAGCAGTAGATATGACGTTTGGAACTGGTGCATTGAAGGTTACACCAACACACGATCCTATAGATTTTGATATTGGACAAAGAAACAATCTTCCGCTTGATATTTATGCAATTGATAAAAAAGGATTATTCACTCAACAAGCATGACCAAATTATGCAGGAAGACATATCGATCAAGCATATGAAGGTATGATTCAAGAACTAGAAGAAATTGGAAATCTTGAAAAAACAGAAAAGCATATCCATAAAGTACCATTCTGTGAAAGATCAGGAACTCGTATCCAGCCTATGCTTTCAAGACAATGGTTTGTAGATGTAGCAGAACCAGCACAACAAACAGTTGCGGCACTTGAAGATGGGACAGTTTCTGTTCATCCAGATAGATTTGTGTGAGAGTTCAAACACTGGCTTGGAAATATTCAGCCTTGGTGTATCTCTCGTCAACTATGGCGATGACATCGTATTCCAGTATGGAAAAGTCTTTCAGGGAAATCATATGTTTTTGATGAAGACACAATTCTAACATATGCACAAGACAACAAAAAAGAGAAGAAAAATACAATTCTTGCTATGATGTTGTTTAATATTATTGCAGACTCTCGTTTAGCACAAACATTTTCTCTTGAAGCATTGATTGATATACTCACTATGCCAAGTATTGTTGATCGTGTAGGACGTGTTGTGGATGCATATTGTGATGTCTATCGTATTAAATTTGCTAACGACAAAACACTACTGGCAGAGGTTGAGCAACTATCTGAGATGTTCGCATCTCACGATGCGTCAGCTAGCGCTGAAGGATTTGCAATATTTGTTGATATGCTAGAAAATACATATCTTGTTACAACTGATCGTGATCAATATACATTTGATATCAATCTTCTCGCATGAAATGGAGAAGTAGGTTTGAAACAAGAAGAAGATGTTCTTGATACATGGTTTTCATCAGCGCTATGGCCGTTTTCTACGCTTGGTTGGCCAGACAATACAGTTGATATGGATAAGTACTATCCAAATGATCTACTCGAAACAGGATATGATATCTTATTCTTCTGGGTAGCAAGAATGATGATGATGGGTGAAGCTAATACACAAAAAATGCCTTTCAAGAATATCTACTTCCATGGTCTTGTGAGAGATGAAAAAGGACGTAAAATGTCAAAATCTCTTGGAAATATTGTTGACCCATTGAGTGTGATTGAAAAATATGGTGCAGATGCGCTAAGATGTTCTCTTATTATTGGTTCAACTCCTGGTAACGATGTAAACTACTCAGAAGCAAAAACTGAATACTACTTCAGATTTGCCAACAAACTTTGGAATGCTTCAAGATTCATATCTATGAAAGTATTTGGAGAAGAAAGCCAAGATGTAGCAATTGATCTTGACGCGCTTGCAGAAGACATCACAATCAATATGGATAAACTCAATCATTTTGACCAATGGATGCTCCAAAGACTATCACAAGTGATTGTTGATTCAGAAAGAGCATTTACACAATTTCAACTTGGTGATTACGGACATCAAGTAGTACAACTTGTATATGGAGATTTCTGTGACTGGTATATCGAAATTGCAAAACGTGAAAAATCTGAATATACAGACAAAGTATTATTGTACGTTCTTGGGACACAACTCAAACTTCTACATCCATTTATGCCATTTGTAACAGAAAAACTTCGAAATCTTCTTCATTTCGATGGACTTCTTGCAACAAATTCTTGGCCAGTTCCTATGGATAATATTCCAAAAGACTACAAGATTGCAATTCTTATGGATATGATTACGGGATGGAGAAATCTTCGTGCTGCACAACAAGTAAAACCTCATGAAAAAGCACACATTGCAATCCAATCAAATGTAAGTTTCAATAACTTTGTGAAAGACTATGAAGATCTCGTAAAAGACCTTGTTGGAGCAGAAAGCGTAGAATATCATAGAGAAGAACAAGATATCCCAGAAGACTATGTTACACAACTCGTAGTAGATATGAAAATTGGTCTCAAAGCACATAGAGAAATCAACAAAAAAGATCTTCTCATCCAATACGAAAAACAACTAAACGAAGAAGAACACTTTATGCAAAGCCTCAGAACAATGCTTGGTAATCCATCATTTGCATCACACGCTGCACCTCACATCATCGAAGAAAAACAAAAAAAACTCGATGAAGTTAAACAAAAAATTGCCAAGTTGAAATTGGATATTGCAAAATTGAAGATGGAGTTAGCGTAATATAATTATACTCTTATTTCGAATATGTCTCATACCTCTTACCCAAATCTCGCAGATTTTCTTCAAACAACTGTTCAGCAAGCACAACCCTTGCCAGCATTTTTGGATCATCTGTATGGGAAGTTGGATGAGCATATAGCCAAGAAGGGGAAAGTACTTATTTTGACGCTTACAAAAAAATCAGCAGAGGAGGTGTCGTCTTTTCTTATTTCTAAGTGATACAAAGCATATTACCTACACTCGGAAGTATCAACAATTGATCGTTGGGATATTATTCAAAAACTTCGTACTGGTGCGATAGATATTCTTGTTGGGATCAATCTTCTCAGAGAAGGGATCGATCTTCCAGAGGTGACACTTATTAGTATACTCGATGCAGATAAAGAGTGATTTTTGCGTTCAACAACATCACTTATCCAAATCATAGGGCGTGCAGCCAGAAATCCTCACAGTGAAGTGGTACTCTACGCAGATCAACGAACAGAGTCTATGATAAAAGCTCTTTGGGAGACATATCGTAGAAGAAAAATTCAAATGAGTTTCAATATAGCCAATAATATTACACCACAAGTAGCTATCTCAAACGTAAAAAGTTTGGATGTTGTCAAAACCGATGATAACCTCAAAGAGGAACTCAAACAAGATTTTGGACTCATCACTCGTGGCAAAGTAAAACGTCTTAAACGTCTTACAAAAAAAGAAAAAGAGATTATCATGCTTGATCTGAAACAACAACTTGATGGTGCTATCGCTGCATGGGAGTTTGAAAGAGCAGCATCTATCAGAGATCAGATCAAAGAACTAGAAGAGAGTACATATAAAACAGAATTAAAAACAACTGAACAAAAATATGATGAAATGCTCGACGATGACTAAAAATAACTATCTCACAATTCACTTTCCAAACTATGTAATTCCGACCTTCGGTCGGTTTTTTTGTAATAAAAAAATCCCATCTTATAAAAAGACGGGATTGAGTTTTAATGCATTACTTTTTCTACTGGTTTATCAGAGTAATATAGCACTTTTCCCCCAAAGGATGAACTAGTTACTAATATATGATTAGGTTGAATACCATAATCATTGAGCATATTTAATAACTCAAGAAGCTCTTCTGAGTCGCCATAAAATTTAGTTATATACCACTGTTTCATTTTTATTTCACTTAGATTAATATTTAATTTAATTTCTATCGGCATCCTCGACAAGGTCCTGAACCTCGTCGCGCTCTACCGCCACCATTTCCACCTTCAAAAAGACGGAAACCTACTTTTAGACCGAACACATTACAATTGTATTCAGTGTTATAAAAGAGTCCGACTCCGAACTGACCATCGCTGCTATCTTGTCCACCTGGGTAGACCATTGCAGCAATTTCATAATTATTATTATAGACAAAAAAATGACTAAATAACAACTTTCCAGTGATACTTACTGGTTGTAAATGTACACCCAAATATGCTACTGGCTGGCCTCGCTCATATGTGAAGTTTTGCTTATAACCGCCACCAAGAGCGATCATTGCATCACCACCAAGAGCGACTGATAGTCCACCGACACCTTCTAGTTGGTGAGCTGGATTTTGTGAGAACTTTTCCCCATCATATTGATAGGTAATGTTCCCAAAAACGCCCACGCTACTTCCAGAAGAAAATGGGGTTTGTGCAAACACTTCGGCTTGTGCCCCATATCTAGTGGTTTTATCAATAGTAGTTGTGGCAGTAGTTTGTGCAAATACTGTCGCAGAAGTCATCAGACTAGCTGCGAACAAAAGAATTTTTGATTTCATTATAATTATATATTTATTTTTTGGTTAATTAATTAATTTTTACTAGTGGTTTCAGTAGTTGTTATACTCCCACCACTCAGCGATAAAGACATAGCTTCTTGCACTGTTAAATCAGATGGTGTTAAATCTTTTTCTTGACACCAACGTGTAATCGATGTCATTCCAAATGCTGATAAGATAAGAATAGGATAAACTTTTATTGTTATATCTCCTTTTTGAACAATTTGAGGCTTATCAGTTGTCATCAATCCAAGAGAATATATTTCTGGATTTTCTAATGACACCCAAAATACTCCCTTAAAATCTTTTTCATCTGGTTCCATCATTTTTGTAAAATTCCAAATTAACTTATGCAGTGCACCCAATATTGGTATTTTTGTTAAGAATCCATCTATTTTTCTATAGATGTGTTTTGGTATTATACCAATAATACAGGTAACAATAATAAGTAACAGACCTATAATTATTCTCTTATCTAGTGAGAATAGTAAAGTTTCCGGTATCGGAATTACATTCGTAGTCGTAGAAAAATAATCATAGAGAATATTCCCTAATAAGATTAATATCCCAAAACTAAAAATTACTCGCAGAATACGCAGAATACCTTTTTTGAAGATAATTTTGATTGGTTTCATGGTATGTTATTTATACTGGTTTATATATGTTAATGATGACTTTATTTAAATTATATATATAATATATAAATAAGCAAGATCAAATAGTATATCATTTTTTAAAAATAAAAAAATCCCAGTCTCTAGGACCGAGATTATTACATGTCTGCCACATGTTTTTTATGTTGTTGCCATAAAGTAGTATGACACGTACTTCTTAGCAACGACACATGTGCAGCGCTCTACAATCATGAACTAGTCATTGCGATTGTTGTTTCTGCATACCACATCAAATCCATGACTACGGTAAATGCGAATACTCCGAAGAGAATAACCAACGCTAGACGTTCTTTGTGAGGCGTGTGTTTATCGATGTGTTGGAGAATTTTTTTCATGGTTGATTAGTAAACTCTTGATAAAGCATCATTTGCCATAACAGCAAGATCCAATACTACAGTAAATGCGAATACTGCAAAGAGGATTGTAAGAACTAGACGTTCTTTGTGAGGTGTTTGTTTATCAATGTGTTGGAGGATTTTCTTCATGTGTTTTTATTTATAAGAGATAAATACATCATTATTATATAACAAAATCATAATATTGTCAAATTTTTGCATACTTTTTTTTATCTTTTTTAAAAAATAGCTATAAAACCGTGTTTTTCTCTTTTGTTTTGTTAGTCACAAAATATAAAGTTTTAATATTTTATTCTTTCAATAATTATACAAATGAGTGATAATAATCAAAAAATTATCATTAAAAATGAGCCCCAAATAGCATGAATTCGTGAAGCATGAAAACATCTTACCGAAATTCTTCATCGCACTCGTGATACTGCAAAAGCATGAATCACACTTTTGGAGATAGAAGATGTAGCAGCACAATATCTTAAAGCAAACCAACTTAAATGAACATTTGTATGACATCATGGATATAAACATAATTTGTGTTTATCAGTAAATGACTGTGTAGTCCATGGTATACCAGATAGATATATCCTCAAAGACTGAGATCTCTTGAAAATTGATGTAGGTGTTACATATAAGTGACATATTGCAGATGCTGCAGTATGTGTTATTGTATGATGAGATCATACAAATCCAGATGCAAAAAAACTTGTTGAAACAACAAAATGAGCACTAGACACTGGTTTACAATTTGTAAAACCAGGAAGAGCACTCTACGATTTCTGATATGCCGTTGAACAATATGTCAAAAAAGAAGGATGTACAATCATCAAACAACTCACAGGACATGGAGTAGGAACAGCACTATGGGAACCACCATATATCTATAATTGGGCTCATCCATCGCAACATGATATACACTTCAAACCTGGTATGGTAGTTGCTCTTGAACCAATTACAGCTATGTGATCAACATGATATATCGAAAAACCAAAAATTAATGATTGGAATCTCTATACACAACAATGAGACTTATGAGCACAATGGGAGTATACAGTCTTGATTACAGAAAACTGACATGAAGTACTAGCTGGAATACAATAATCTTACATTTCCATGACTCATAAAATCTATTTACTTTTATGAGCATATTCATACTAATTATACTACAAGTTATTTGTATATTATTTATCTTATTATATATAGCACATGTGATTCTTAGGAAATTTATGGAATTCAGTAAAAGGTACTGCTAAACAAGTATCTCTTGATAAAGTAACCGAACTTGGTGAACAACTCGCAACAAAAGGGAAAGATGCTGTAGAACAAGGAGCTAATTGGGTAAAAGAAAAAACACCAGATTCAATCGATGGTATAGTAGATCAAGTAGCTGCACAAGGAAAAGAACTTGTAGAACAAGCTGGAGACAAACTAGAAAATGTAGCAAAAGATGCTGTTGCAACAGCTGAACATACTGCAGACAAAGCTACAGAAAGTGCTCCTGAACATACAGAAACAACTGATGAAGCAGCTACTCCTGCTGCATAATTCTATTATCTTATAGTATATTATAAATCTATGACATATACACTACCTGCACTTCCATACGCATATGATGCGCTAGAGCCTCATATTGATGCAATGACTATGGAAATCCACCATAGCAAACATCACCAAACATATATTGATAAACTCAATACAGCTATAAAAGATACAGATTGGGCAGACAAATCATTGTATGAGATCATGCAATCAATTGATATTCTTCCATCTGATATCAAGTCTGTTGTGAGAAACAATGCATGATGACACTGGAATCATAGCTTCTTTTGGCAATGTTTATCTCCAGAAGCGACGAATCCTACAGACTCATTGCAAAAAGCTATCAATACATCATTTGGTAGCATGGATACACTCAAAGATAAACTCTTTGCAAGCGCAATGGGTGTTTTTGGTAGTGGATGGGTATGGATCATCAAAGAGTATGATGAACTTACTATAAAAACAACTCCTAATCA
>CAXYYI010000019.1:0-8462 GCA_964293055.1 uncultured bacterium
GGGAAAAAAATCTGAATTAGACTCGATAGCTGAGATCTTCTCAATCAAGCACTCTATGCACTCAAAAAATATGCAGAAGAATGAATGCTTGATCCAACTATGGATAAAATTATTATTGCAGATATAAGTTCTATACAACAAATCAAAGAAATCGAAGACACCATATTAGCCGCATGATATAATCCAAGAGATTTTATCTACTATGGTCTTGGAGAACTTCTTATTGGGAAAGATAAATGAAGATCAAGAGTATCAGCTGCTGACAAACTGACATGGACAAATGGTAGAAATACTGGTAAGAGATCTGATGATGCAGGGAAAAGACCTATTCCTTGAATTCTCAATATCGAAGTAAGAGATACAGAAAGAGTTATTGTACAAGACTATGAACCAGAACAAGGAAAAAGATTACTACAAACAGTTTATGAAAATTGAAATTTACACTATGATACAAACGGTTTACGCTATATAGATACCGCAAGAAGACATCTTTTAGAAAACTTCACAGATATAGAAAAACCAACCGTTCTCTCTGAAGAAACACAGAAGGCGGTTGTAGAAGTAAATACATGGTTTGACAAACAAAGCAACAATACAGTAGCATAAAAAAATTATCACTATTTATTAATTACTCTTTCCATCATGAAAATTGGTATCGCACAAATCAACACAAGAGTTGCAAATACACTTTCAGGATTAGATTATAATCTTAAAAAAATCATAAATACTATAGATGCTATTTGATCTAATTGTGATTTGATTGTCTTTCCTGAAATGACACTCACATGATATCCGCTCAACGATATTCTTGATGATGATGTCTTTGTGAAACAACAAAAAGAAGGTATATATACGCTACAAAAACATATAAAACAACATTCACCTTCTTGTAAAATTCTTGTATGAGGTGTAGATTATGATGAAAGTCATTTTTTACCAGATGGAAAAATGATTAAATATAATACTGTCTATCTAATAGATGCACACAACATAGAAACATACTATAAAAAACTCCTCCCAGACTATGATGTGTTTTTTGAAGAAAGATTTATTTTTTTCTCCTACAGAAAATAGTTTAGCAAGTGTGACAATTTGTGAAGACATTTGGGATGAAAACTACGATATTCATCCAATCAATGACATCAAACAACACAATAAAAATATTGATATAGTATGTAATTTATCTAGTTCACCTTTTGCAATAGGGAAACTTGAAAAAAGAGTAAATCTCCTTAAACGTCATCATAAAAATATGCCAGCATATTATATCTATGTCAATCAAGTATGATGACAAGATGAGTTGATTTTTGATGGTAGTAGTATGATTCTTGATAAAGAAGGAAACATTATATACTGTGCAAAAGCATTTGAAGAAGAAATTGTAATCATTGATTTGGATAAAGAATATGATGACATTACTCAAGAGGTTATTGCAGAAAGTCATAACAAATATGAACGCATATATCATACATTATGCCTTGGACTCAAAGATTATCTAGCAAAAACAGGTATACAAGATGTAATGATTTGAGTGTCATGAGGTGTAGACTCTGCGGTAGACATTACACTCTTACGCTCTATTCTCTCACCAGAGCATATTCACGCTGTCTATCTTCCAACACAATACAATAAAAATGAGTCATATGAATATAGTAAGCAATTATGCGAAAACTTATGAGTACATTTAGATGTGTATGCAATTCAAGATTATATTGATACTTTTGAAAAGCTCAGCACTCAAAGATGAGATACAGTATCATGACTTCGTCATGAAAATATACAAGCACGTATTAGATGATTAATTCTGATGGATCTTGCAGCAAAATATAACGCTGTTGTTATAAATAATTCTAACCAAACAGAAATGGCAATGTGATATGCTACGATGTATGGTGATTCTATATGATTTATGTCTCCTATTTGAGATCTTAATAAAAAAGAAGTATATGAGTTAGCTAGATGGCTAAACACAAATCTTGACTCACCTATTCCAGAAGGAATTATTACCAGAGCACCATCAGCTGAACTAAAAGATAATCAAGTTGACCCATTTGATTATACAGGAGAATCAGAAGCAATTGAAGATCTCCTCTATAATGTAAATCCTCTTCTTGTACAAGAAAAATATAATCTATCTTCTGAAAGAATTACAGAACTGTATAAAATGAAACAACGCAACGAACGAAAACGTCGACAATATCCACTTATTATTAAAGTAAAAGAAAGAAGTCTTAGTATCGGTAGACAAGTACCGATCGTCCAAGGATAATTTGCGTTATCTGTAAATACCTATATACTTATAACATATAAAATAAGAAGCTATAGGATAGAGAGAATGCTAAATACCACAATATATACTTATATTTGATTATTATATAAATCATCATGTCTAAACATAAAACTACGGTACTACTTAGTGAGTTCCAACCGATCAACTCACTACATGAGAATTTTATTAAAGAGTATGTGCAAAAAACATCTCATGATTTGGGTGAAATTTTATTTTGTATTGATGGAGCATGAAGAAAGCTTCATGCAGACAGTCCTCTGTCAACCAAGGAAAGAGAAGAGACGATACACATGCTTATGAAAGAATTTTCATGTAAGTATTCTATCGCACACCTTCATGATACAGATAATGATGCTGATCGTCTCACAAGCATACATCATCTTTTTACAGAACCATCAGGCAATACAAATATTAGTCATATTACAACTGATGATAAAAAAACCTATAATCTTCTTAGTCAAAAGATATGAGAAGACATTACTCTAAATCATAACCATATATGATACTCGCTTCTACCAGATAAAAGTCATCTACAAAGTACAATCAGAAATCAGTTTGCTGCACAAAATTTTAGTGAAGCGCAAAAAAAATTACCAGATAGTATCTATGATTATCTCATGAAGATATGACTATGAAAACGTATGAAAAATTATAAAACTCAAGCATTTTGGTGACCAAATGTTGCAACAGATATAGTTATTCGCAATACACAGTGACAAATTGCTATCATCAAAAGACGTGATGAACCTTTTTGATACGCACTGCCATGAGGAATGATAGATCGATGAGAATACGCACCACAAGCTGCTGCGAGAGAAGCTCTAGAAGAAACACATGCGAATTGAGCTATTAATTCAACTACACAACAGCAAAAAATTATTAATGATATTCTGACTCTATGAGAGTCAAACAATATTTCAGTATCACCTGAACAACAACCATTTTATATACAAACTTCTCCGACAAGAGATATGCGTGGACATATTATGACACTTGCATATATCATGGATTATAATGGTAACTTGGAAAAAGGAGATGATGCAGATAATGTTGAGCGAATATATCCACAAGAAGCATTAGCACATCCACTCATACCTCAACCACACAAAGAAATTATTATTGCTTACTTAGCGCAACAGTAACAGAATAACGATAGTACTTGCTCATCTCTTCATGTGATGAAGAGATTTTTTAGTTTTTTTGATGTTGCTAACAAAAGATAGCAATAATGATATGAAACGAATGATACGCCTCGAGGGGTGTTGCGGAAAAAACTAAATAATCCATTATATTCACTTGCCGTGCAAATTCTCTCGGCTTTATCATTCGTATTTCATATCTAAGTTAACAATACCGTTTTTCATATATACAAAAACCAAATCTCTAAGTCACCATTTTTCTAAAAAATCATTTTCCTACAATTTATTATTTCTAAAAATCAGTTTTAAAGCACAAAAATATATATAAAAATTAAAACAATTCTTCTATTGCAAAATAGATATTGTTATGTATACATTAAGTATGATATTGTATATATAACAATAATATAAAAACAATATCTTATATCGATCATTAACAGTCAAATCATAAAAAACAAGAAAATATGAAAAAAACATTCTCCTGGAATACTATCTATGGATCAGTACCAGGTACAGAACATGCAAAAACATTTCTCAACAACCAAGATAGTATGAGAATTCATGAAGATAATAGTATCATTATTGGCATTGTTGCTGATGGCTGTAGTGCAAAAAATGCAAAAAATCCTCACCTACTTCACAATGAAGGAGGAAGCAAGATTTTGGCGGGTATATGATTACACACGACTCGATCTTACTTTCTTCATTATGAAGAAAACAGTTTATCATCAGATATTCTATGGGATCGTATTACAAGTGACATATTAGCACAAGTTAAAAATCTTATTCATATTATTGGACAAGATTTTGCAGCAATTGCAGAACGATACTTCCAGAGTACAGTCTTAGGGTATATTATTACCCCATCAGATACATATGTATTTGGTTGTGGTGATGGTGTTTACGGGGTCAACGACGACATCCACATCATCCCTCCAGCTTGTTCACAAGGAAATTATCCTCCATATCTTATCTACTCTCTTATCAAGAGTCATGTTTACGCACCAAATGATCCAGCTATTCGATTACATCAAATAGCTCACTACAATACTGATGACGTACAAACAATTTTTGTTGGTACAGATGGTATTGTAGAGCTTATAGAAGCTGAAAGCACTCTTATCCCTGCTCAACAAGAAACAGTAGGACCAATATCAAACATATGGACTGATCAATTGTATCAACAGAATATTTTTTGGCTACAGAATAGATTGAATCTTTATAATACACCAAAAATTAAAAGAACAGAAAATGGTATCAGCAAAGTTACTGGTCTATTATCTGATGATACAACAATCATTGTGTCTATTAAAAAATCTCAAGAGTTATGAAAACAGTATATATCAAAGGACAACAAGTTCAACTCAAGCAAATTATTGGTGAAGGACAAGAAGCTGTAGTTTATAGATTAAATCCTACTCTTGTAGTTAAAATTTATAGACAACCAAATGATCCTCAATACCAAGGTAATATTCAAGAACAACAAGGTGCAAAAGATAGATTACGAATTATTCAACAAAAACTTCGTAATTTTCCAAAGAACATTACACCACATGTTATTGGACCAGTAGAACTTGCTTACAATAAAAATCAAGAAGTGATTGGTTATATAATGCCATACATTGACAAAGCTCAAACGCTTTTACAATATAGCGATAAAACATTTCGTCAACAAGCAGGTATTACCAATAATCATGTAATGCAAGTATTTCAAGATCTTCATACATCAGTTACTAATATTCACAAAAACAATGCTGTTATTGGTGACTTCAATGATATGAATATTCTTGTTCGTGATGAAAAAGCCTATCTTATAGATACAGATAGTTGGCAGTATGGTCAATATATGTGCAACATGTATACTGACAAATATGTAGACCCTCTTTTATGCCATAGTGTTTTACACAATGGGATTGAGATGATGAATTTACATAAGCCACACAATCCTCTATCAGATTGGTATGCATTTACTGCATTACTGTGGAAGTCATTATTATTTGTTGATCCTTATGGAGGTATTTACAAACCTCAAAATAATGGACCCAAAATAAAACAACACTTACGACCACTTCATAGAATCAGTGTATTACATCCGGATGTTATCTATCCAAAACATGCATATCCACACGCTGTTCTTCCTAAAAATCTTCATGACTGGATGGAAAAAACTTTTGTACAAGATATGCGTAAAGTAGTACCATACGATCTACTCACACAAATTCATTGGGAACAATGTAACGCATGTGGTATTGAATATGCAACGCCTTATTGTCCAGTATGTCATGCTGGTAACAACATGATACTACCACAAAAAACAATCACAGGCAATGTTCATGCAACAACTATATTACGTACTAGCGATACTATTGTCTACACAACACTTGGATCACAAGGATTACAATATCTTCTTCATAAAGACAATGCTCTTTATAGAGAAAATGGTGATTGTATTGTTAAAAATATACAATTATCTCCTTTGACCTCTTATCGTATAGATGATAGAAAAAACTATGTTCTCCATGGGTCAACAACAACATGTTACGAACTTAATAAACAACCAATTGCATATCATACAGATACTGTTGGGAATAAAACATGTTTTGATAGTTCAGCAATGACAAAATGGTTGATACAAGATGGACAAGTGATTAAAGAAAAAACACAGCTATATACTTCTGAAAAAACTTTTGTTGCACAAGGAGTTGATAAACAAACACTTGTGTGGAGTCATAAAGATTGTTGTTTTATTCTTTATAAAGCAGGTAATTCTATTCTAAATGGAATCGTTGTACCATCAGGAAGTCATTATGGAATTGATGTATCTTTACCAGCTATACAAGGAAGTATTATTGATACACAATGTGTATTATCTGATAGTCACATTTGGTTACTCTTTCATAGCAAACAACAAAATAATTATCGCAACACATGCATACTTCTTGATTATAATGGCAAAATTCTTGCACAGCATGAAGTAGACAGTGATAGTGATAATTGGCTTGGTAGTATCTATGGATATACTGCTAGTGGTAGTAGTATATTCTGTCCAACCGATAAAGGGATTGTTCGTATCTCCTATAGCAATGGACAATGGCAAGAAAACCTATTTCCAAATACTGAACCATATGTACACAGCAAGTGTCAACTTATTGGATCAGCTCATGGAATATATGTAATCACAGCCAAAACAATTACCTTACTTACAATAAAATAATCAAAAATAAAACGTTAAACAATTAAATTTAGAATGTCATGAAAACATTTCAAAAACCTTCGTTCTTCAAAGCAACGAACAAAGATCAAGTGTATAAAGTAGATTATGCACAAGTAGCAAACGAGGCAATTAGTTACAAAGCCTCTGCAAACATCACAAATGCAATTACAGATAAATACAAGATTGCACTTATGATTATTGATGCACAAAATACATTTTGTATTCTAAACTTCGAATTATTTGTAGCCGGTGCACCAGATGATAATGAAAGACTTGCATCTTTTATTTATGAAAATCTTGGTCATCTTACAAATATTATTCCAACAATGGATACACATGAAAGCATGCAAATTTTCCATCCAGCGTTTTGGTTAGACGAACATGACAATCCGGTAATTCCTGGTAAAACAATGATTAGTTCATCCGATTTGGATAAAGGATTATACAAAATTAATCCTGCAACCGCTGCTGCGTTAGGACACAATTATGCTGCTTTAGAAAAATATGCGCGCTACTATGTACAAAAACTCGAAGAGAAAGGAAAGTACAAACTGACTGTATGGCCATACCATGCAATGTTAACCGGTATTGGACATGCGCTTACTTCAATGATTGAAGAAGCTGTATATTTCCACTCTTTTGCGAGAAATAGTAAACCAGATATTCGTATCAAAGGTGGTAACACATTGACTGAAAATTATTCAGTTATTAATCCTGAAATCACAACATATGAACATGACGGTAAAGTAATACCAATTGCAGACAGTAAAGGTGGTGCATTTGTAGACACTCTT
This sequence comes from uncultured bacterium, assembly GCA_964293055.1. Lineage (GTDB taxonomy): Bacteria > Patescibacteriota > Gracilibacteria > Absconditabacterales > Absconditicoccaceae > JBDHUW01. Next base: position 7,438 of record CAXYYI010000019.1, read on the forward strand.
TTGAAACATGATATCGTGATTATTGCTGGTCAAGCAAAATCACACTGTGTTGCCTGGACAATTGAGGATCTTTTGCAACAAATTGCATCCAAAGATCCATCTCTTGCCAAAAAAGTATATCTTCTTGAAGACTGTACTTCTCCTGTTATCATTCCTGGTGTTGTCGATTTCACAGCTGATGCAAATGCAGCATTTGATCGTTTCGCAGCATCTGGTATGAATATCGTACGCACCACTACTCCACTCGATCAGTGGCCTGGTATCGATGCAAATAAATTATTAAACAATTAAAAAAATTCTATTATTATGTCAACAACAGCAATAAACCTTCTTACATCAGCATTTGATGAAGGAGATATCAATCAAGGATCTTTAACTGCATTTACCAATATTCATGATATTGGAAATACAATCCAACAAGGTCTGGGTATGAATGTTAGTGACCTACAAGCAAGTGAAGTCGTATTAGTGACATTGCTTGTTGATGATTCAGGTTCTATCAGTTCAGCAGGTAATGAACAACCAATGAGAGATGGTGTGAATCAGTGCTTGCAAGCACTGATTGACTCAAAACAACAAGATAACATTCTTGTTCGCATTGTGTATCTCAATGGAACTCAACTTGTACCATACACACCATTAACTAATGTTCCTCTTTTGGATGTACATAACTATCGCGCAAATGGTGGAACACCACTATATGATGAGAGTGTAACAACTCTTGCGACAGTGATTGCCAAAACAAAAGATTTTGAAAACAACGGTATACAAGTTCGTACAATCACTGCTATCTGTACTGATGGTGCAGATTGTGGTTCTCGTAACTCCAATAAACATGACGTATACACTATTGTAAAAGACATGTTTACAGCTGAAAAACATATTGTTGCTGGTATTGGATTTAGTGATGGTAGTACAGACTTCAATCGAGTATTTAATGAAATGGGAGTTCCATCACAATGGATCCTTACCGCAGGAAGTACTCCAACCGAAATTCGCAAAGCATTCAATGTATTTAGTCGCTC
>CAXYYI010000020.1:0-8437 GCA_964293055.1 uncultured bacterium
GATAGAGTAGTTTGTGAATACCTGCATATATCAGTCAGATGATACAGGCAGTGATGATGTAGTAAAAAAAATGGGTTGTTGTTGTGGATCGTGAAAAGGTTGGTCAATGTATTATCGCTGACCATAGTCCAAATACTGCTCATACAATTGGTGATAATCGAACATCTAAAATAATTGACAGAAATTGTAAAATAATTATAATAATAACACATAAACAAAAAGTAAAATCTTAAAAAAATGAATACATTACAAAAAAAACTATTGGTATTTGTGGTAGTAATTGCAACACTGTTTGCATGGGTTAGTAGCTTGATCGTGGGATGGGGATATAATCCATATGATCAAGACAGTACACTATCTCCAGTTTGGAGTGATGGTGTGTGGACAAAAATGCTATCTTGGCAACACCCATCATACTTTATGGTGGGACAGGATAATACTGATAATCCTGGGAACTTATTGTTTGGCGGATTATATCTTCTAGTAACCATTATTCTTGCTAGAAGAATGTATACTCATAAACAATATGAAACACTCTGTGCAGCAGGACTTGTTCTCATTATTTTAATGAGAATTACATATTGGATCCCATATTGGGTTTCTCATATATAGGTCTATCTTTCTACTCAAAACTTATTCAAAAAGAGCCTCGTGTATCGAGTAGCTCTTTTTCTTTTAAAATTATAAATTTCTCTACCCAACTCTCATCCACACCATCATTATCCATAATGCTATAATCATACCTGGAAAAAAAGGGATTCTATGAACAGATGCTTTTGGATAGAGTAGTTTGTGAACGCCTGCATAGATAAGTCAGATGATACAGGCTGTGATGATATAGTAGAAAAAATAGGTTGTTGTTGTAAATCGTGAAAAGGTTGGTCAATGTATCAGTGCTGACCATAGTCCAAATACTGCTCATACAATCGGTGATAATCGGACATCTCCCATACCAAATCCTTCTGCATTTTCTTTGTATTTGATGCGAACATATATCTTTGCAAGCCAATAGATTGTAATGAAAAATATAAGAAATCAACCTGCTGTTATAGCTCAGATAGTACCAGTGTTTTGTGGTGCCGTGAAGAGTAGTCATATAATAGTAGCTCCACTCAGTAACCATAATATGTCATGGAGATACATAGTTTCCATATCATGCACAAAAAGCAGATAGAGTAGTCGCGTGATGGTAAATCGTAAAATAATATGTATGGATCCTTGTCGTGAAAGTGAGAAGAGTTGTGCTCGTGAATGTCCTGGAATAATTGTTTCAATTAGAATATATCATAGTCCTGCAAATAATAATCCACATCATATTTCAAGGAGTCGATAACGCGGTGAGATTTTTGTATGACAGTAACGACATTTCCCATGAGTACTAAGGTAACTAGCTACAGGTACAAGATCTTGTGCACCCAATGTATGATGGCATTTTGGACACGCAGAGCGTCACACTAAAACTCCGTGCAAAGCACGGAAAAACTTTTGTTTTGTAGCCTTTGTGCCGAAAAAAACATCATATAAAGTAAATTCTCATAGTCTTCATGTCAATACAGATCAGAATGATCCAAATATTGTCCCAAGAATAAACAGAAAAATATAGAACATCATTAGAAGTTGAGTAAAATGTATATGTGGTGTATAGTGATTTGCCTATGGTATTGCAATCAACTCTTTCTTGTAATTTCTTCCAAAATCTCTACCATCGTGTTTTTATAAGCCATGTATTTGGAAAACATGCGTAAATTTGTGACGGGATTTTTGATTTTTGTAGCACTGTATCATGTTATAGTGACTTTTGTGTCATTTGGACAGTCGTGGTTACCACCATATGGTGTATTGGTTGTAAGGGATGCTTGATGGCTTCTGGCAATATGTCTGATGGCATTGTATCATAGAAAGTGAATTATTAAACACTTACAACAACGATGATATGTATGGCTTGCTGCTCTTGGTGTGCTTGTAGTAGCACTGTTTACATCTTTGATGTTAAACGTTGATATCAAACATATTGTTGTCGGTATAAAATATACATTATATTATATAGTACCATTTTTGACAGCATTATATCTAGGATCACTATGGAGTGATATGTATGATAAAAAACAATTTTCACAATGGGTATTGTGGATGTGGCGTGTGCTTGTATGAGTTTTGATCCTATGATGGCTTTGGCAAATTGGGAAAAATATACTACCAGATTTTTTTGCATGGTTGGGATATGGACCATTGGGAGATTATGTATTTGGTGCAAAACCACCTCTCTATTATCTAACATGACCTCGTGGAGTACAAAGACGAAGTGGATTGTTCTCATGACCAAATAATTATGGATACTTATTGGTTGTATTTTTCTGATTGTACTGGTACGGAATTAGAACATATATCAAACAGAATTGGGCTAAAGTATTATTGTGGTCTCTCTATATAATGACATTGATTGCTACACTTTCAAGAGGTGCAATTATGTGAGTACTTGTGCAAGTTGTGCTGATTAGCTATGTGATTTATCAAGCACAAAGACGTATTATATTTTTTGCAATCGGTGCATGACTTGCTCTTGTTGGTGCGCTTAGTGCATTAAAATGGCAATCAACAGTCGCTCATATTGACGCAAAAATGCAAAGTCTTGTCTATGTACAACAAGCACCACGATGATATGGATTATGATCAAGTGGACCAAGTATTCATAGTCAATGATGATATCTGCCAGAAAATTTCTTTATTCAACTGATGATGGATCTTGGTGTCCATGGTTTTATAATTTGGGCACTTTTCTGGCTTATGGTCCTGGAAGCAATACGCCGTATCTATGTTACCAAACCACATGCTCGTTCTCTCGTTTTTTTTCTTACTGTATGATTCGCCTGAATTATGGTTGAATGACTTTTTCTCCATGTACTAGAAGATAGTATGGTTAACTATATGTACTTTATTATGTGGTGAATTATAGTTTGATATGTGGGTAGTGAAGGGAGAGCTTGAGGAGGTAGTTAGGTGATTATTTATTGACAAATATTAACTTTTATATATAATATATTTGTTGTGATTTCTTTAACATTATTCTATAGTTATATTTTTTATAATTATAGCAGACAAATTCTATCAAACTACTTTTGTAGTTGTCTGATATCTGAGATAGAAACTGATTAATTAACATAATAAAAACAATTTAAATACAAATTTATGAAATTTATTTTATCTGTCCTTTGGACAATCGTTTGGGGCTTTTTAGGATATGCAGTGTTTATGCCTGTTTTATCTTTTAGTTTTGGTGCAGGAATTTATGGATATTTAATCATATACTTTGCTGTTTTAGCGGTGATTTTATATGATTCAGATGAAGAAAGATCGCTATATAAATCCATGATACCATTGATTGGAGTTGTACTTTTATTTGTTGCAATGCTTATAGGCGGAATATCTTCATGGTCATTATTCCATGCATCTGATTATAGAAATATGATTGGGTCTGTGAAAGAGCAAAAATTTACTGCTAATGTTGCACCAGTATCGCCTGAGCAAATGTTAACAGTAGATCAATCTATTGCAGAACGTATAGGAGGAAAGGTTTTGGGAGAAGATCCTGGACTAGGTAGCCGTTGTGAATTAGGAAGTTTTACATTACAAGTCGTAAAAGGACATTTGTATTGGATTGCTCCACTTTTACATTCAGGCTTTTTTAAATGGAGTGGTAATGATACAACTCCTGGTTATGTTGTAGTAAATGCAACTGATGAAAGAGATTATCGTTTAGTGAAAGAAGTAAATGGTAAACCTATATCTTTGCGTTATCAACCTAATGCATATTGGGGTGATGATTTAGAAAGACATATTTATATGTCCGGTTATAGAAGTGTTGGTTTAACTGATTTTACTTTTGAAGTTGATGATAATTGGCAACCATATTGGACTGTAAGTACATATGATAGTAAAGTTGGTTTCTTAGGTGATGATGTTGCTTCAATGTTAGTAGTTGATCCATCTACAGGATTTATTACACCATATACATTGGAAAAAACTCCATCATGGATTGATCGTATTCAACCACAGAATTTTATATCGACACAAATCAATGATTGGGGCGATTTGATTCATGGCTGGATGAACTGGTCAGGGAAAGACAAACTTCACTCTGCTGATGAAAGTTCAGTGGTGCTAGGATCTGATAATCAGATGTATTATTACTTTGGTTTACAATCTAAGGGTGCAGAACAAGGCACTGTAGGATTTATGATGGTAAATTGTAGAACCAAAGAATCTACCTGGATAAAACAAGCAGGTGCAACAGAGGATGCTGCTAAAGCTTCAGCAGAAGGTGCTGTGCAAGAAAAAGGATATACTGGTTCAGACGGTATTACTTATAACGTGGCAGGATATGCTACATATGAGTTTTTATTGAAAGATAAAGCTGGACTTATGAAAAGTATTGCTTTAGTTAATGTACATGATCATAATGTTGTTGGTGTAGGCACAGATCGTCTTACTGCGATTAGAAATTACTTAACCAAAATGAATAGTAGAGGAAATGCTGCTATTGGTGAAGGAAATGATTTGGAATTAGTTACACTAGAAGGAGTGATTAGTAGATTTAATGGAGAAGTTAATTCTGGTAATACTATCTATTATTTTATGATAGAAGGTAATAAAAATCAGTTTTTCGGTACTAGTTCTATTTCGACAGAGTTTTGTCTTACTAAACCAAATGATAGAGTAAAAATTACTTTTATTCAAACAAATGGAGAGGTAGAAGTAAAAAGCTTTGATAATATCGCTATTGGTGTTCCCTTATCTGTAGCAGAGAAAAAAGTTCTTCAAGAAACTGATTCTATATCAGGAGAGAAATTGACAAAAGAACAAGGGAAAGTTGCTGATCAGAAATGGGAAAAATTAACACCAGATGAGAAAGCAAAAATAATGAACAAAAAATAAGAATCACAACACTCTTATTTGGAGTTTATCTCCAGCCTCTTATATGAAAATATGAGAGGTTTTTTTATATAAAAAAACTAGCTACACCGTAGTGTAACTAGCTTTATATACTTATTTCTCAATTCCTACTTCACTATCAAGAAGTTGGTTACAACGTAGGCAGTTCCAATAATAACGAGACCAATAATGATGTAGATCACGTTTTTTCTCATTTTCTTTTGAACACCGTCATCAGTTGGATTGGTAAGAAGTTGGAGTGCTTGGATAATAATCATAACCAAGATAAATAATCCTAAGAATCCAATAATGTAATTAATAACAGTATAGACATAAGGAATTTGTTTGTCAGCAAGGATACCAGTTCCTATTTGTCCAAGATTGGTTGCAGTTGCTGATGTTACTTGTGCTTCTGTTCCATAGATAGTTTCGATAAGATTTTTGGCAAATATAATTACTATAATTCCGAATGCATTTCGTTGGATGATTGTCATAGCCTTTTGTTTTGCATCATCTTTTGGTGATGTTACCATACTGATTGTACGTAATAGTGTGAGAACAAAGAGTACTCATAGAACTAAATACATACTGAATTTGATAAATGGGAACATAAGTTTGTTATAGATTTTTTGTGCTGTAATTGTCCCAAGTAGTTGTCATGAAGCATCATAAGTAAATATTCCACCATTGACGAGAGTATCTGCTAAGAAATTTGCTGATACCATAACAACAATACCGATCACACCTCGTAATATGTAGTTAAACCCCTTTTTCTGATCGTCTTCTTTTGTTGATCCAAACATATTATAGAATCACAATATTGCCAATAGAACACCTATAATAATAACTATTGGGGTGATAACTTTCTTCACAACATCAATGATAAAATCCCTTAAACCAGCAACTCATCACTGTGTTCCATTGTGAGTCAAATCAATGTTTTGTGAAACACTCACAACAGAATCGTTGACTGCAGTATCAAATCTTCATGCAGCATATGCAGGAAGTGTAATACTTGGTGCTAGTGTCGCTGTAAGAGTAATTAAACTAGATATCCATAGAATAATTTTTTTCATTATTTATTTACGAATAAATAAAGAGGTGAGTGACTTGAATGCAAAATGATTGTTTTGTATAAGTGATGTGTTGTGAATAATTGCATACATCCCAATAAAAATCATGATGATTGCAATTATGCTTGCTCCTTGTGATATGATATTTAATACACTATGTGTCTTAATAAAGGTATCAATTAATCGGAATAATGCAGATACTCATAGTACTCATAATACATAATATCCATAACGTATATATCATGTTACAAATTCATTTTCTTCTGGAGAGAGGTTGATCTCATTGTTACGAATAGATGCTGGTATTACTGGTGCAAGCAACATAATTGCGGCTAATGATAGTTGTTGTTGCATTGAAAGATCATGAAAATGATCCCCATGTACCTCATGTGTCATATTATTTTCTCAACTAATATTTTGAGAAATAGAAGGTTGTACCTGTATGTTTGCTTGTTCTCTATCGGTCATGTTATCTTACATCAGTAGTGATAAAATCTTTTTCATATGGTGATGCTACTATTTTGAGTGCTATATGTTGGCTACCTGCAAAGATCAATCATTCTCATATTCCTGCTGCAACAAGTCTTTGTTTTTCTGCATCTGACAGACCAATAAGTTGATCAAGTACTTTGATAGATGCGGTTGATTGTTTCAAAAGAAGTTGCATTGATGAGTTGGTAATAATTGGTTTTCCATATGATGAATTTGCAAAGTCTTCGATATCTTGCGAAATAGTGGTAATTCCAAGTCAGTATTTTCTTGCTCTTTTTACCATACCAAATAAGAAACTTGCAGAGATTTCGTGTTTCATCATAATCCATGCTTCATCGACAATGAGTAGTCTCTTTTGTTTTCTGGCTCTAATTGTTGCCCAAATATAATTCAAAATATTATACATGGCAGGTGTTTTAAGTGCGTCTTCAATATCTCTGATACTAAACACTGTTAGTGGACTATCAAGATTTACATTTGTTTGATTATTGAAGAGTTTCCCAAAAGTTCCTGTAGAGAACTTACTTAATTTGACTGCTATATCATTTCCGCCATCCATACCTTCCAAAACATTGATAAGGTCTTCCATGATTGGTGGTTTTTTATTGCTATAATCATCACGATCAAGAGTAATTTCTTTAAGAGAGTAGGTTGATTGTAATGCTTTATCCAAAAGTGCTTCTTCTTGCGCATTGAGTCAACCAATCAGAACATTGATAAGACCAATTAAGTTTGCTATTTGTGATCTTAGAAGATCACCAGGACCATATTCTGTATCTTCAAGTCTTGGCGGAAGATCAAATGGATTGATATATTGTGATGAGTTCATTGCGATATTGATATATGTTCCTCATACTTTTTCTGATAGTGCTTTATATTCGTTTTCCGGATCAATAACAATTGTTGGGATGCCAAGGAGAAGATATCTAAGAATTTCAAGTTTTACAGAGAATGATTTCCCAGCCCCAGATGTCGCAAGTACAACACTATTTGCATTTGGAAGTTTTCCACTAAATCTATCAAATATGACGAGTGAACCAGTTTGTTGATTTGCTCAATAAAGAATTCCAGTTTGTTCAATAAGATCATTTGCAATAAAAGGAAACGCTCATGACAGTGAACTTGTCACCATACTTCTTGTGATTCATAAATCATCGATGCCTAAAGGCATCGAACTTACAAGACCTTCATCCATACGTTGTGTTGCAGGTTTTACTCTCATTCAGTATCCTGATGCTTTCTGTTCATATTTTTTTGTTTCTTCGTCAAGTTTGTCTTTCTCTGGCGTGAAGAGTGAAAAGTAGTGTGATACTTCAAAGTATCTTTCTTCACGAGTTGCAAGTTTTTGTCTGATTTCTTCAACATCACGATATTCAAGTTGTACATCAGTGTCTATTGTAATCCCTTTTGAAGCTAGATCGTTGATTTCAGCTTTGAGCTGTGTCGCACGTCTTTTGAGAACTGCTTGAATGCTTGCATCATCTTCAGGATAGATAAACCAACTCATATCCCATTTATCAAAAAATCCAAGAATATCTCTCGTCCAAAGAGCTTCCATGTATGAAGGGTAGTTATGTGCATAGTATGTTTTCCCAAAAAGCCCTGATAGATTGACCATACTTGGTTGTACCTCCCAGTAACTTGGTGCAATATGTGATTTATAATCTGCAATTGATGCATTAAATTCTTTTTCAACATTTTGGATATAACTTCTCATTTGTGAAGTAAGCTTTTTGTCAGAGTACTCTTCATCAGGCATGTGGAGGATTTCTTTTAACTGATCTTGTAGTGTAAGATTTGCTTTTTCTGCATCAGTTTTGAAGTTGATAACGGCCCTGACCTTAAAAAGCTCTGATATGGCAGCTTCGGTCTTTTTGACCGTAGCTTCCTTCTTACTTCCAGCCGAAGAAGCCAGGCCGGTTGTGTTGCGCTTATGCGTCATG
>CAXYYI010000021.1:0-8379 GCA_964293055.1 uncultured bacterium
GAACTACTTTGATTATCAAGGAAGTATCTATCAGTAGATTTGCATTGTTCTGATCATATTGTACCAAAATATGTATTGGAGAAGTTTTTTATAATAGTATTTTCATTTTCATCTGTCCATGTCCATCATGCCATACTGAGTGTACTATGATCGTTCATAATAGCACTAAATAGCGCAGGCAGTAGTTTAGAGAAATCACAATCTTTCATATCTGTTGTTGGGTCACAATTTTTTGGTACTCATGGTAAGAATGCTCGAGAGTTGTTATTATTGTCTGCTTTTTTGAGTATATCATAGTTGAAAAATAGAGTCTCTAATACGCTAATATCTTCATTAAATGGTTGACATAATACGGCCATAAAAAGTGATTGCTGTGGAGTATAGTAGAGATCATTATTCTTGCTATCAAGAAATCATTCACGATTTGTGTTTGTTACAGTACAGAATGATTGGAGTAGTTTTTGTTTGCTATTCACTTGTTCAAATGTTTTAGGTAGTTGTGCATCAATTTGTAGTATTCATATTTCAACAGATGTAATACTTGGTTTTGCAATTGTTTTTGGTTGCATAATGAAAAATACTCATCCTCATATAAGGAGTGCTATTATACTAATAACTACAGGAAGAGTGTATTTTTTCATTTTGTAGATGAAGTAAATTATATTTTTTTTATCTTTTTGCTATTATTTTTTTGCTCTGATGTTGTAGAGATACAACATGTTTTACTGATCATACCAACATCTTCATCATACGTTACTACATTGTAATTCACAAGCTTTTCATAAGCTGTTTACGATTGCTTTTGGATCATTACTTGCAAGGGTAAATTGTGCTTTGGTAAGTTCTTTTGTCATACTTGGGAATACTTTTGTGATTGGGCTCGTGTCTGAGAATATTGCTTGTTGTCGTGCTTTCCCAGCTTCAGTTGTTGTATCTAATGCGATAGTCAAAAGAGTGTTTTGGGTACTACTTGTTTTGATAGTACTCGCAATATCTCATACAACAAATGGCGCTTTTTCTGATTCTTGTTTTTTGAATGATAGTCAGTCAATCGGTCATCATACACTTGTTATATCATTTCTAACTGACTTATATGCATCCCAGAATCATTGTACAATAGGTAGTCATTCGCTATTTTGTACTCATTGCCATCAGTAGTATCACCTTAAGAGTTCTCTTTCTCTGTTACTTAGTGCTTCTTTTGCTGCTTTTTGTTCTTTTGTTCCTCAATTTTTTGCCCAAAATCCTGAGAGTCTTTGGATCGAATTTTTAATAACAGTCTTTGCATCTTCTGTTTGTGATTTAGAGCTTTTTCGAATTGCATCCATGTTTGCTTTGGCTTGTTTTCATAGTTGTGAACACGCAGCAATACCGTTGACAGCTCTTGCACATCCATAATATCCTCATGGAATATTAGGTGATCATCCAATACTTTCTTTGAATCCATCTGAGAATTGGATTTGTTTATCAAGGTATTTATGATTTATAATATAGTGTTGTGTGCCATCTTCATCTGTACTATTGATATTTCAGTATACAATAATAGTTTTTATATTTTGATTCATACGTCGTAGTGCTCATAATATTTTCATTGGTTGTGTGCTATATGCATTTGGTTCTATTGCTATTACAGGATTGCTGCCTGTGCTATATTTTTCTAATATTGATTTGATGCGTTCTTGTAATCCTTGTTTAAATCACAATCTAATAAATACTCATGCATTTCCTAGATCAAGGAGCGTGTTCGTTACTGATTGATCTACTCTATCAATTTTTTGCCAATCTCTTAAAAGAGAGTTGCTTTGGAATAATAATCCTATGCTTTTCCAACTATCAAGTGCAACTGCTTCTGTTGTAATTAGACTTGTTACATATCAAGCACTTGCCAAAGATTGAGCTTTTTTATTGAGATTATCTACGATTGCTTCTAGTCATCTTAGCGGATCATTTGTCATTGTTCATTGATCTGATCATGCAGTATTACCTAGGTTATTAGTAGATGTTGTAAAAACTGATCAATCTTTGTTTGCGTATGTTTGTAGTGTGCTAATAATTTCATATGAAAAAGAGATGTAATTATCAATATATGGTGATGTTGTTGTACAAGCATTACACTGTGTATCTTCAGCGTACACAAAACTGCTCGTAGAAGAAACGAGTAGTAGAGTTAGTATACTAATGATGCTTAGGATACGACGCATAGAAGATAAAGAGAGATAAATATTAGGGTTTTCACAGATTTTTTATTTTGAACAAACTGGTGTCCCTTCTTGTACTTTACGATTTACAAACGTAAGTCATTGATCAAAACTTGTTCGTTGTTCATAGAGATTTTGCCATCTTGTTCAAACAAAATAATTTTTTGTATATTGTTCAACAATCGATGTAATAGTACGAATTCATGCTCTTGTTGCTAATTGATTAACACTTAAGGTTTCAGTATTTTTGCGATTACTATATATTGTTTCACATATCTCTGGGCTCTCTTGTAGAAGGTTGATACTTGTTTTGGAACTATTTGCTCATGCAAATGTTGTCGTATTGCTTAAACATTTTGCTATCTCACATGATGCTTTATATCTATCATATAATGATAGTTGATCATATCTGTTTTTAGCATCATTACATGATGCATCAATAATAAATCACGGATTGTCTGTATTTTGCCAGTTTGTTGTTCTCCAAAATTTATCACTGTTATAGACGTTGATGATACTCTCAGGTGTCGCAAGATTAGATGGCTTATTGAATTTTTGTAATTCTTGTTGCCATTCAGTTCATCTACTATCAGCTGGTAAATTGTATCTTAAATTTGCATCTGTGTATGCGTCTAGTTTTCTAAATCATATATTTATGAGATGATCAAAAAGGTATGGACTTTCAGCTCATCAGACGCGTTCTTCACTTCATTTACATATTCATCTTGATGCATTTATATATCATTGTATACAACAATAATCTGCAAGGTGTTGAAGCGCTGTTCATATTGTTTGGTTATCATAGAGTCCATTATATCAATATCAATTCGGTGCAATAGTTGATGCAGCAATTTTGTCTTCTACAATAAGCCCACAGTCAAATTTTGTATCTGCAGCAAAACTCTCTCATGCAATAATTATAAGAGAGAGTGCTATAGTAGCTATGACTGAGGTTTTGTAGAATCTCATTATTGTCCGATACTTTCAGAGATAAATTTGATTGTTGTTGCTTTGATACCATCAATAGTCATTGTATATTCTATACCACCATTGTAGTTATAAGAACCTCATACACGAGCTTTTACACTATCTGGCATAAATATATTACCATTGTTTGTTATGTAAATGATACATTGCTGCCATTGATCTTTGATACATTGTCCTCAAGCAAATGTTCAAACAGTATCTGATGGCATGCTTTGTGCGTTGTAATTATTTGCTCATTGTACTTGTAATAATTGTTTTGATTTCAGATACAATGAGAAAAGTGTTTGTCCGTTTTGTGTATCTACAAAGAGTAGTATTGGGATGTTTTGTGTTGTATCTAAACGTAATGAAAGACGACTTTGCCACTCTGGACTAACTGTTACTTTCCCATTTGATTTTTCTATTCTCGCAATACGTTTTTGATCTGGTGTAAATAAACTAATTGTTTCTGCATCATAGAATACTCCACCGGTCACTGTTGTAGTTTGTTGTTGTGTTGCAAAGTTTGTTGTTATGTTTGATTGTCATAATATTCATGTGAGTAGGTTTGGTTGTACGTCTCTTTGATTATAGAAACGTACATATCCGTTTGGAAATAATTGCGATAATGAACTTTGTATTTCACTTTGATCTGCTTGTTGTTGTATATTATCTATACGAATAGTAGGATCTGTATAAATAATTGTAATATTTTGATTTCCAATATTGTTTGCTTGGTCTGTAGCTGTTGTATAGTATGTGATAGTATCTTTATTTGTTGGAAGTTTTTCTAATTTTCCTTCGTATCACGCAAATTCTTGGATATTATCTTGATTTGCCATATTTGCAATAGTGTTTTTTACGACAGCACCATCATCAGTCCATTGTATGATGAGGTCATAATTACCACGACGAGGTATGCTTAGTGTTGTTCCTTCTGCTACAATCGTTCCATTATCTCTATTGATGATGCGAGCAGTAGCTTGTGGTGCACTTGTATCTCATCGACGTTGTACTCATAGTGTTTCTTGATGAGACCATGCTCATATAGTACGTATTATCATATTAGATCAGTGTGTTGTATATGATCCAGGTGCAATACTAATATATGATCGTAGATCTCATTCTAGATCCAATGGTACACTAATATCTGCAGTATCTGCATCAAATGGTATACTATCCATAAAGTAATCAGGTTGTAGATCACTTAATCTTTTATTTGGTAGTCATTCTATATCAATAAATGTATTTGTAAGATCTATATCAGACGCATATACTAAGATATATTTTTTAGGAGAGTCTTTGTGTGATATGTTATCATGGTTGCCATGAATTGTATTTCATAGTTTGAGAATATAGATGTTTTGTCATCCATGTTTTCGGTTTACAGTAACTGTTTGGTTTGACTGACCAGCAGCAACAAAACTTGTGATTGGTTGTGCAATATCCCATATGTAGAATGCGGTATTAAAGATGCTAAGATATCAGTTTTCATCAACTCTATCTATAAAATCTTTATATCATCATATTGCATCAAAAGCATAATACCTTGTGAATTTTGTTCAATCATTTTTACGACTAATATATGTATTTTGATTTGTATAGATGCTATGATCATCCCACCAAATTGCTCATAGTTCTGTTGTTGGTTGACTTGCTGCAATAGCATTGCTGTAACTTGTTGCAGCTTGCACCGTAGGTGCAATAATTGATTGTAATGGTAAGTTCTGTGAAGTAGGTATACTATTTGCTTTTTGGTCGTTTGGATTAATCATTCATTTTACTGTTTGAATGTCCTTTTTTGTTGTACGGAAGAGTTGTAGTAATTTATTATATGTGAATACACCCATATTGAGTTCTGTTGGTCCGCGTGTTTCAAGTGCATTTACAAATCAATTTGTAATCTCTTCTTGTAAGTTGAAGTAGCTCATCATTGGATTTTCACCATTTTCAATAATAGAGTGTACCTCAGGAGTTGCCTTAAATAAGCTTGCAGAGATTGTTCCTTTTGTTGTTGTATTATCAATGAGTGCACTTGTGTTGATTGTGTCTAAGAATGCATCATAGTTCTGAGCAGATTTTTTATAATTTTCAAATGAATGACTTGTTTGTGCAATCATTGTTTTGAGTGCGCTTGTTGCATTTTGTACGTCTTTGTAGTTTGGTGTGATTGTTGTGTCGGTGTTGAGTGTGTTTTCGATATTTTGTACAGTAGACGCGTATGTTTCTCCTCGTTCACTGTTTTTGAAGGCTCATAGTTCTTTGAAGAGATCGGTTTTGAGCGTGTTTGGATCAACTTGTTCTGGTTCCTTATAGTTTTGTAGTGCAGCATTTGCTAGAGTGTTTGTATCACCTCCTACAAAACTAGCAGGTATAGCATTTACTCTAACACCATCTAATCAAACTGATCATTGTGTATTTATATTACCTTGATCTACTGTATTTTGTAGATTTTGAGACGCGTTGTTTGTTTGGGTTGATATAGTAGCAACATCTTGTTCTACTTTACGCAATACCTGATTTGTCTGTTTATTTATTTTTTGTGTCATTTGGTCTATAACATTGTATAGACCACCAAAATTCATATTAAAATTAACATAACTTTCGACTCTTAGATCAAATCATCTTAGTGGTGGTTGTACCTTAGTAATGCTTAGTGAATCAAATGGTTCAACACTTCGTGTTCTTTGTGTGAGCTGTTCTATTCTTGTCTTTACTCCTTTTTCTCATACAAGTCAGATACCGTTTTTTACGATACACATAATTTTTCCAATAGAACTTGTGACATTGAGGGTTGATGTGATTGCAGGTGCAATACGTGGTACTTTTGGAGCTGGAGGTAGTGTTGGTAAATTAAGTTCTATGCTTGGTATAAACGATGGTAGTTCTGGTAGTCTAGGTGGTGACGGTAGTTGTGGAATGCTTGGAACATTGACAGTATAACCTCATCCAGCACCGAGAGTGAAGTCTATATTGACTGTTGGTGGTGTCGGTAGCGTTGGGAGTGCAGGAAGTGGAATGCTCTTTGGTACAAATTGTACTTTTGGTAACAGAACATCCATACCAAGATTGACGCGACTAAGATCGACATAGATATTTGGTAGTTTGAAAGGTGGGATTGCAAGGATAGGAAGTGTTGGACAAAGTAGTCCAAGTGTACATGAATAATAATCGTAATTATCAACTGTACATTGTCCGCATTTTGATTTTCGGTCTACAGAAAAACTAATAATTGCTTGCCATGACTTAACAGCTCATACCATAGTAATTATTGTGTCTACATATTTTTCAAATCTTCTTGCATTTGTATTTAACCATCATGTGAGATCATTTGATACTCACTGTACTGTATCACTTACTTCTGTCATATATCTTTGTGATACAGTCAATCGTTGTTGTAGTTCTTGTGGGAAACGTTTGTATGCTTGAAGTGTTTGTATATTTTGTTTTACTGATCTTTGGAGTTGTGATACTTTATCTTTTATGCTTATATAATATGCAAGTTGTGCATTACATGCCTCTTGAAGAGCTTGTGTTTCTTGTTTTTTACATAGACCTGTCAGATCCTGAATCATTCTTTCCCATTCTTGTACAGACTTTTCAATCTCTTTTCCATAAGTTGTTAGTTGTGATTCATATCTAATAATATCTTCACTGTATAAGAATGGAATTTGTACAGTTACATTTTGCGTATTTACTTTTATGAGAGGTACTTGTTCAAACCATGAAGATAGTGAATCAAAAGGATTATTTACTACTGATCAAATATCACTAACATCTCATTTTCACATATTTGTAAGATTTTTTAGTGCTTGTCATGCAGGAGTTTTGTCTGCTGGTAGTCATTTTTTCCCTAAAGTACTTCATCATCATTTTTTAAATTCATCACCAATAGCATTGAGTTCATCTAATCTTACATTTTTGAATCATTGCAAAAGCTGAGTTACATCAGGAAGATAGATATTGATCGACATATTTGTCAGATTATTGACGATATATCTTACTTGATTATCTAGCCATTTATTGATAACACATTTAATAAGTCATTTTACATTTCATCACTGAATTTCAAGTTTTATTGGTTTACCAGCTTTGAGTTGTTCTTTATTGATACTATCTTGTCCACGTTGTGTTGCATATGGTACAGTATTGATATCTATAATTCATAGGTATGTTCCATTTGAAACAGATTGACCTTGAATTCATCCTGCTCATCATGGTGTCCAAGCAGAAGGATTTGTAAAGAGCGATGTTGGGTCAAAATTACTAAGATTGATATTGCTTGTTGACATACTCATACCAATCGGAGAAATTGGTCTTGCAGGATTTGCAAGAGGAGTACGACATGTGTTTTGTGAAGCAGTAGTGTTTGTTGTGTTATTATTGTTTCATCAGTTGGTGTTGGATCAGTTTTGTATTGTTGGCTGTCATGAACTATTTCCATTTCCTCCTCATGATTTTGCTTTTCATGCAATTACTATACAGTTCCCTGCAATATGCTTAATAGGACTCGGAAGATTAATTCATGCTGAATATGGTCCAAAACATATAGCAGTTCCTACTGACATTGTCAGTGTTGGCGATACATATATTCTAATCATTGAAGGATAAGTTCCTCATCCTACCCAATAGAATCCATCACCTGGTCCTTTTTGTCCATATGGAATTGGAATTGGACCTGCAGGAGTTTGGAGTGTACCGGGGAAGAAGAACGTTGGTAATCATTTATCATTTCATGCTTTACATCCAAATACATTAAATGTACCAGGAGATAAGAATGCCATATTAAATGGTACAGGAAGATTTCCGCCTCCACCTCAGAATCACTGACAAGCTCATTGTAGTACTTTGTTGATAGTTTGTTCTACTTCTTGTGTGTTGATTCCAACAAGATTATCGAGGTCTATGTTGTAGTTTGCATTTACTTGAGCATTGTCATTGAGGATGTTTTCTAGTACTGTTCAATTTTGATCCCATTGTTCTAAGATTCCATTAAGACTTGGAAGATTGATAGATGGATCGTCTTGAGCTGTTTGAATACCACTTTGTATACTCCACATTGTGCTTTTGACTCATGTTTGGAGAAGTTGTAATTGTTCTTGTAGATTATTGTCTCATGTATTTTGTACTGTTGTATAATTTTGTCCTTGTTCAGAGCGATATGTGTAACTATATGGAGAACATCCATCTAGTGGTGTTGTGATGATGTCTAACC
>CAXYYI010000022.1:0-8235 GCA_964293055.1 uncultured bacterium
TATATCTATCATATCGTAGTGAAGCACTTTTTAGATGATTTCCTGCTCTTCCATAAACTAATGCTGCCATAAGTGGTGTCATTTTTGGTGAATCTGTCTGAAATGCAGATATCTTATAGTTTTGTGCTGATTCATCAGCATCATTGTTGTAATAAAATGCATTGAATGCAGCATAGTGAGCACGTTCATATGACGGACAAGGGTTTTCAAGTTCTGCTTTTTCTCAAGTATTATATATTTTTGTGATAAACGCGTTTACATCAAGCCCACGAATTGCTGTAATTTTATCTGGAGCACAGGTATAATATTCTCCTTTCTTTGCAAGATTACGCGCATCAATTCGAGATTGCTGCTGATCTCATGTATCTTGCTGTATTACCATTTGTTTTGGCATAGGAACAAGCAACATTCAGAAGGTATATGGATACTCCCAATATGGTGCTAATGTCGTAAGATTATCTAACATAGTGGCTAAGCCAAGCATTTCTGCTTTTGTTCCTTGTCATCATACGAATTGTATACTAGAAATTCGTTGCATATCCGCATAGAGTTGTTGTAGTGGTATCACACTACATAGTTTTTTATTTTGATGACACCATTGTGTATAGGCAGGAAAAATAGTTGCAGTAAAAAATGAACGAGGTTTTTCTTGCTTTGCAATGAAGTGATGACTATATCATACATTGCTGATTTTTTCAAAGACTTTGTTCCCTTCTCGGGGATACAAAAACAGTCTATTGGATAATAGATACATAGCTATCAGTATCGTTATTCATAGTCCATATAATACTTTTTTCTTATTCATGAGTCGCATGTAATGCCAATGTAAATAGGCTTTTCTTCAATTTTTTTTCAACTATACCAACTGTTACTTTTTAAAGGTTTTATCACTTTATATTTTTAATCTCTCTATCCATATCTCTTTTAATATCTCTTTCCTTGATAATTTGTTTTTTCTCTATTTTTCTTCTTAATTTTCCAAGTCCTATTGTAATTTTGATTCTTCCATTATTTGCAATGTATACCTGTAATGGTACGATTGCGAGCCCTGTTTTTGTTGTTTTTGCAATAATTCTAGTACGTTCTGCTTTGCTTACCAACAATGCTCTTTTCCCCTTCGCGTTATACGCACCTACGGTGCGAATATTTGCTTTATCATAAAGCGGCACGTCCATATTATTGATAACAAGATCATTACCATCCCAAAATACTATTGCATCTTTTATATTTACGTTATTACCTTTTATAGATTTTACTTCGTGTCACTGCAAAACAATACCTGTCTCATAGGTATCAATAATATCATAATCCAAATATGCTGCTTTATTTTTTGTGAGAAGTTTCATGGTTATATATGTGATAGAATTTTATGCACAGAGAAGATTAATAAATTACTCATCTAAACTATCAAATACTTCTTTTAAGTCTACTTTTTGCGTATCATTATATCAATCAAGGTACTTAGTTACATGTGGTTTTTTTGTAAGAAGTTTATCAAAAGATTTTTCAAGAATACTCATATCTCATGATTTTGGGTAGACATATGTGATAGGATCAAGCAGTCCTGTCGGTCTAATAATTTGTTCAACTACAGAACCACTTGCATCTATCTCATATTGTGCAGGTGTTGCAGAAACGAATATAGTTTTTGATGCAGATTTGATTCTTTTTGGATCTAGCATCGGTAGTGATTGACTATTGTCTTTTCGCCCAACAATTGTTTCCAGCTCACTAAAATTCAATGGTCTATGATCTATAGCAGAAGGTAGTCTAAATCAGTGTTCAATAAGGTTCTTTTTTCTTGATGCATCTGCTTGTGGCATTGCTTGTAGTTGTGGTACAGACATATGTGACTCATCCATAATCATCAGCATATCATCTGGGAAGTAATCAAAAATTGTATATGGTGCTTCTCAATGTTTACGCTTGTCAAAATAGATACTGTAATTTTCAATACCATTGACGAATCCTGTTTCTTTAATCATTCTAATATCATATGTTACACGTTTTTGTATTCTATGTGCTTCTAATTCTCTTCCTGCTTTCTTCAACTCTGCTACTCTAACTTCCATCTCTGCATGAATTTTGACAAGAATCTCATCTAAATCTGACATGTCTTGTAGATATTGAGATGATGGCCAAATATGAGCATGTGTTGTTGTTCCCATATCTCTAAATGATTCACTATCTTTGAGCTGTATCATTTCTAACTCATCTTCATTGAACAATAAACGATATACTACTTTTTCGATACTAGAAAACACATCAAGCATATCTCATTTGAAGTCAAACATACCTTGTTCAATTTTTCCTTGTACTGGTTTGTATTGCATTGTAATTAATTGACGCTTAATAGCATCAAAATCATAACGTTTTCCAACTTCGAAATGAATACTACTTTCAGCAAATTGTTCTTTTTGTCCCAAACCATAGAGTGATGATACAGAAGAGACAATAATCACATCTTCACGACTTAATAATGATGCTAATGCACCAAGTCTATACATCTCGATTTCTTTATTAATTGTCGCTTCTTTTTCTATATAAACATCCTTATCTGGTAGATAACTTTCTGGCTGATAGTAATCAAAATATGATACAAAATAATGTACTGCGTTATTTGGGAAAAAATACTTAAATTCTGTTGCTAGTTGCGCAGCAAGTGTCTTGTTGTGTGATATGACAAGAGTTGGTTTCTGAACTGCTTGAATAACATTTGCCATCGTAAATGTTTTCCCTGTCCCTGTTGCCCCAAGAAGCACATTGGCTCTTTGACCTGCAGCAAAATTCTTAACGATTGCATCAATCGCTTGAGGTTGATCTCACTGTGGTTGGTATGATGATTGTAAGTTGAACATAGTATGTATATACTAATTTATTAATCTGTTACAAGTATTTCATAAAAAAAACTACCTGAAATATTCAGGTAGTTTGCATCTGTTTTAATTTTTTTACTTTTTTACAGATTTTTTGCCTAAATCAAACATTTTATCGAATAATCCACCAAAAAATTCATAAAGTTTAGTTCCAAGGTTCTTAATGAAATCAGATAATACCCACCATAACAATGAAGCTGGCCAGTTTAACCACCATCTTATGATACGATTTATTTTATCTTTTGTTTTGATTTCATCATAAGATGATTTTTGATCTAGATAGTTTTCTAGATTAGCTTCAGATAATGGATAATCTACTTTTTTTGACGTGGCATATTGTTGCATCTTTTCAACTTCTTTTTTACCAACTTCTTTCCCCCATAGGAAGAATCTGAATAGACAATATATAAAGCCAATGACTAAATATATAACTATCTTTTCCCATGCAAAAAAGAACTTCAAGAATGCCATAGCATTCCCCCATTGGTAGGAAACTCCTACAAATGCTATAAAAGATATTGTTGCAAATGTTCCACTTTCTTGCTTTTCAGCAATAAGCAAGCAAATTAATAAGATGCCAAGAGCTACCCAAAACCATACAGCGGCTCCAAATAACAAAAATTCATGTGTTCCCATAGTGTAAATTGTTTTTTATTATACCTTTCTATTATAAGTTTAAAAACGTACATGTCAATATTAAATCGTTATTTTGTTGATTTTTTACTAAAAATATATACAATATAAACCTAAATATATATTAATATGAATACTTTAAAAAAATTAGGTCAAATTCTTGGTTATGGTGTATTAGCTATAACGTTTCTAACAGCTCTTTGTGTTTATATTCTTGAGTGTTTACCTCCTGGGAAAGGAGAAAGCGAAGAATCAATCGCGATGACTCCTGAATGGCAAATGTATGCTATGGCTACAATGCTTACTGTAGCAATTGTTGCTATAGTAACTTCTAGAACTATGCGTAATAGTGTCATTACTACTATATACGACATAGTAAAAGATCCTGTAGGGTTCATAAAAAAAGATGCTAAAGAATTAGCCTAAAAAAATAAGACCAAGGTTTTATGCCTGGGTCTTTTTTATTATAGAAGTTAATAAAAAATACATTTCTACCAACTCAATATTGCTATTTTTCTTCCTACTTTTTGTCATGGTCTTGTATAGACTTGTGTGACCGTTTCAACACGCATTCCCTTTTCTTCACAATGCTGAAGAATACGTGTGACATGATTGTTGCTATGTTCATGGCTTGTATATCGAGGTATTGCACACACGATAATCATATGCTCCCAGAATGCTTTTGAGTTACTAATTCGTGCTTTATAAACTTTTTCAATATCTTGTGCATAGAGCGCAACATCAGCAGGTTTGGTTTTGGCATTAACAATATGACCAAGCCATCATTCAGTCACAACACAACTTGCATGTTGCAAAAATGGTTTGTTGAATGGCTGTGTTACATCATGTGCAAAAAGCGTAATTGGTAGTGATTGTGCGATTTTTTGCTCTTTCCACCATGGCATATTTTGTTTACATGGCGTAATATTTATATCAGAACCAATAACGTTATATCACATACTGTTTGCTATCATAGCTGTTGTACCAAGACCCATGAATGGATCGTATACTGTGATGTCGCTGCGCGAAGCACCTTCGGTGCTAGTTTGTTGCAATCACGCTCACATCTCTTCTCATGACAGTGACTCTTTCTTCATTTGTTTTCACTTACCGACACCAATATTTACCATAATTTGTGTCAGTTTACCTGGCATCATACCAATTTGCATACTATTCACTGGTTTGTCGAAATCTATTGTTGAAAAACGTGAAATATCTTGATATCATAGTACTTGTAGGTCGTACTGATACTCTTCATCAAGCATAACATATTCTGTTCATTTTTCTTTGACTTCCATATCTGTATGGAGAGGATCAACTTCTTTATATCTTCTACAGACTCCTCTTTTCTTCAAAAATGTTCCAAGAGCTCTTTCAGATGCACCTATCAGATCTTGTGCTTCAATATTTTCTGGTTGTATCACAACACCCCATTTGACAATCCCAGCAAGCTTTTTTAGTGTTTCTTCTGTTATTTCTTTCTCACTTTCTTCTACGGTAAAAATAGCTACTGGTCAGTAGTGTCTATCAATCGTAATTCATTGCGCTCTTAATTCTGCACGTGAAATTTCCTGATGTTTTCCTAATATCGCTCCGTATTGCATCAAATATATGTCTTGTAATATAAATAACGACTCTAAGTATATGAAATAGTTTTTGATTTACAATTGTAGTATGAGTTTTCTAAAGAAAAAACGCACCGAAGGTGCGTCTTTAGGCGGATGAGTTCTTATACGCCGTGTATAAGCTTTCATCCAATGGCGAGGGGAACATAGTTCCTTATATATAATAGATATTATATATTTTTTATTGTCCTAGTTTCTTTCTCAAGAAAGGAGGAGTTTCAAAGTCGATTTGAGGTTTCGTATTTTCTTGATGCATACCATTTGATGCGCTGTTGTTTTGAGCAGCAACACCTTCGTTTGCCATGCTTCTAGATACGAAATCTTGACTTCTATTTGTTGGAGCAGAAGGAGATGTTCCTCTAGCTCTTCGTCCACCAGTCATATCTCTCATAGAACCAGCTTTGAGCATCATATCTTGGTTCGTTTCAGAGAATCCAGTTGCAATAATAGTTACTTTTACTTCACCTTGGTAGCTTTCATCGTATGTCATTCCCCAAATAATATTTGCATCAGGATCTGCGATTTCTTCTACAATTCTTGCTGCATCTTGTACTTCTACTGGCGTAAGATCTTCTCCACCTGTTACAGCAAAGATAATATTCTTCGCACCATCAAGATGTGCATCCAAAAGTGGATTATCAATAGCTCTTCTTGCAGCTTCTACTGCTCTATTTTCTCCTTCTCCATACCCAATTCCTAGTACTGCTGTACCTGAATCTAGCATAATACGTTTGATATCCGCGAAGTCGATATTGATCAATCCCGGTTTGATGATAAGATCAGTAATACCTTGAACACCAAGTGTCAAAATCTTGTCGATCATAGAGAATGCTTGTTTGAATGTTGTTTTCTTGTCTACAACATTGAAGATTTTATCGTTAGGAATGATAATCAATGTATCTACAGAGTTCTTCATCTTTTCAAGACCTTCTGCAGCATTGATAAATCTTTGTTTCCCTTCAAATGAGAATGGTTTTGTAACAACAGCTACAGTCAATACACCCATTTCTTTCGCAATTTGAGCGATAACTGGTGCTGCACCTGTACCTGTTCCACCTCCCATACCTGCAGAGATGAATACCATATCAGCATCTTTCAAAAGAGCTTTGATATTTTCGTGATCTTCTTCAGCAGCTTTTCTTCCGATATCTGGATTAGCTCCAGCTCCGAGACCTTTTGTGAGATTAAGACCAATATTTACTTTACGATCACAAAGACTATTTGCTAGTTGTTGTGCGTCTGTGTTGATAGCGATAAATTCTACACCTTCAATACCATCAGCAATCATACGATTAACTGCATTGACTCCTGCTCCACCAGTACCAATTACTTTAATTCTAGCACCAGGGATGAATTCAGGTTGGATTTCTGTCAAAATCATGTTTTATACTATAGAGAATAAATAAGATATATAATAGTTTTATATGTTATGTTAGAATATGTTTTTGATCCATTGCCATACTTTTTGTCGACCTTGTCATCACATTCCAAGATTTCACCATGACATACCACGTAGTCGTCATCTACCTCATTCATAGTATTTCTCTGCCCATGCATAGATACCAATAAGAGAGATAAGTTGTGGATTTGTTGATACATCTCCAAGATGATATGTAAGATCTTTTCCAAAGAATGTTGCTAGTTTGAATGTGTTTTTTGCGATAGCATCAACACCATCTGTTTTGACACCACCTCATACAAGGAAAACACCTCCAGGAAGTCTTGCATCTCTTTCGAGTTCTACAAGATGTTCTTCACATAGTCCAAAGATTTGTTCATATCTTGCTCAGATAATTTCTGTTAAGAATGATTGATCAATTGGCATATCGAGATCTGGTTTGTCTGTAGTAGGAGCTTGTCAGAAGCGTCTTTTGATTTCTTCTGCTTCTTTTATATCCACTTGTAGTCCAAGAGAGATGTCTCTTGTCACATCCTCTCCTCCAACAGGAAGAACGAAATATGACATAGGTGTACCTTCTTCATAGACAGCCATAGTTGTTTGATTAGCTCCAATATCTATAACACATGATCACAGATCTTTTAGATCAAAATCAACAACAACTTCGCTGACTCATAGGATTGTTGGTACAATATCAACAACTCTAAGACTTACTTTATCAAATACTTCTACAAGATTGTTATAGAAGCTTTTTGGAACCATAAAGACATCAGCTACAAGTTCTAGTTTCTTCGCTGTGAGACCAAGTGGATCTTTTTCTTTTCTATTATCATCAATTACCCAATGTACAGGAATGATTTTAATAATCTCATAGTTTGCTTGTCCAGATATATCACTCACAATTTTTGACAAATGATTGATATCATCATGAGTAATTCTTTCAGTCATTACTCTCTTTTGTTCATGCATTCTTGGGATAAGCATATCAGGGTGAGATATTCCTACAAATACTTGATCTAAGTAATCATCCCCTAATTTCTTATGAAAAGACTCGATAATTGCTGACAAGGACATGAGAAAATCATCGCTATCTAGAATCTTTCCTTTACGCATACCTTTGGTTTTAACCATCTCTTTAGCAAGCACGATTGTTTTTTCTTCATCCTTTCCAATCAATGCTCCTTTGATATAGCCATTACCTATGTCAAAAATAGCTTTTAAATCTTGCATGTCAGCATTATTAATAGAGAAATAAAATAATAATATTGTAATACTGATCCCAGTTAATATATCAACCGAGAAAATAAAAATACTGACAACTATTAGTTATCAGTATCGATTTGTGTATATAACTATTGGTTATCAATATTAGTTTGTGCTAGGTCGAGACAGGCATGATCAGTTCTGAGGGTTGACTCTGATACACTTCCAGTAGTAGAATTTTTTTGATCTTTTATCGGCATATGCTTTGGCAATTTCTATACAATTTTTGATTACTCATGGTGCTTGGCTATCACAGGTGTAGAAAAGAACCTCACCGGTTGCTTGTCATACTGTGCTTGTATTTGTCATATAATCATTTCATGCAGGTCATATATACCAATTTGTATCAGGATCAATATCTTTTGTTGGTATTATGATATCTAAACCAGTATTAAGTACGACAGCAAATCTAGTATTTTTACATAATTGTGGGATTGTA
>CAXYYI010000023.1:0-8200 GCA_964293055.1 uncultured bacterium
TATGACGAAACCAAAAACCACAGATGAAACAATCGAAACAACTGCAAAAGCAGTTACAAAAAAACCAGCTGCTAAAAAAGTAGCAAAAACAAATGAAGAAAAAAGTGAAACTGTGAAAACTCCAGTTAAAAAAGTTACTAAAAAGATTGTAGAAGTTACAGAAGAGACTGTCGAAAAATCTACTGCTGAAAAAAAACCAGCAGCTAAGAAAGTAGCAAAAACAACTGAAAAACCTGTAGAAAAATCTACTACTCCTGAATCTATAGAAGATCAAGCAACAAAAACTGAGAAAACTGAAACAGTAAAAGATACTGGTACCAATGAAACAACACCTTCAGAAAAACCAACTTTCAAGGATTTTAATCTCAAACCAGGGTTGCAACAAGCTATTGATAAACTTGGATACTCAACGCCAACACAAATCCAAGCAGAGGTATGGAATGCGGCTATGGAAGGAACAAATATTGTTGGACAATCTCAAACTGGAACTGGAAAAACAACAGCTTTCTTATTGCCAATTCTTCAAGCAATTGATAATAAAAATCGTTTCCCTCAAGTACTTATTGTTGCTCCAACAAGAGAACTTGTACAACAAATTCGTGAAGACATCATGAAACTAACTGAATTCTACCCAATGAGATCACTATGTGTGATTGGTGGAAGAAAATTGATGTTCCAAAAAGAAGATCTCAAGTATGGTCCACAATTTCTCGTGGCTACTCCAGGAAGACTAATTGAGTTTATCCAAAAAAGATTGATTGATACAAGCAAGATCTCTCATTTCATTTTGGATGAAGTAGATAGAATGCTTGATATGGGATTCATCGAAGATGTAGACCGAATTTGGGAACAACTCAACAACCTCAAACAAACAATGACTTTTTCTGCTACAATCAATACTGAAATCAAAGATATCATCAATAAACATTGTGATAACTTCATCCATATTCGTGTAGGAGAAAAAATTACTGTAGATAAGATCAATCATACATATATTGATATTGCTCATCAACACAAATTCAGCACTCTATTACATGTTCTTAATCAACATAAAAATCAAAAAACTATCATCTTCTCACAAACAAAGAGAAATACTGAAGTTTTGACAAGAGCATTGAAAGAAGCAAAATATACATGTGCATATCTCAATGGTGATCTAGATCAACGTGAACGTAATCGTGCACTTCGTGCATTTAAAGAATGAGTATGTAAGATTCTTATTACAACAGATGTTGCAGCAAGATGATTGAATATGGATAATGTAGAACTTGTTGTGAATTTTGATGTGCCTCGCGAACCTGAAAGTTATATCCACCGTATTGGACGTACTGGGCGTGCTGGTGCAGAAGGAAAAGCAATTATGTTTGTAGACCGTGATGAACAACACTTGATTATGGATATTGAAAGAACACAAAAAATTAAATTGAAAAAATCAGCTGAATTCAACGGTATAGAAGATAAAAATATGGATTATATTGATGTAAATCTTGATCGTCCTCTACCACCTAGTGAAAAGAAAAGAAGAATGGTAGCAAGAAGTATTGCTCGTGAGCGTGGAGAATTTGGTGGAAGAAGCCAAGGTGGATACGGGCGTAGCAATGATAGAAGTCGCGGTGGTTATGATCGTGGTGGACGTTCTAATGACAGAGGTAATAGTTATGGAGGTGGAAGAAGTAATGATAAAGGTGGTTATGGACGTTCTAGCGACAGAAACTATGGTAATAATGACCGTGGTGGAGATAACTTTGGTAGAAGTAGCTATGGAAGAAGTAATGATAGAAATGAATCAAGAGGAAACTTCTCTGATAGATCAGAAAGAGCTCCAAGAAGTACTGGTACATATGGAAGTTTTGAAAAAAGAACTCCAAGATCAGATAGTACTAGATCATTTGGACAGTCTTCATTTAACAAAGAAAGATCTGGTGATACATACCGTTCTTCATCTCGTGGAACACAAAGAACAATTGGTGGATATGATCCAGTTGAAGTAACTCAAACAAACATAAATGCTTCAAGAGCACCAAGACCACCAAGAGATTTTTCTTTCAATGAAAGATCAAATGATAGAGGTAGTTATGGAAACAATAACAGAAGAAGTGATGATAGAACTGGTGGATTTGATAGAAATAGAGGTTCTCAATCAGGAGGACCAAGAAGCAATGATAGATGATGAAATGATAGATTCGGTAACAGATCTTTTGATAGAACAAGAAAAAGTAGATAAAAACTTGTTTTTACAAGGTATATCTATATACTGAAGCTCGTTTTATCCCTAACCCAAACCTACGATGACAGATATGGAAACAACAAACGTAGAAGAAGTTGCTGTTGAAGCTACTGAAAATACAGAAGAAGTTGCAACTGAAGAAGTAACTGCTGAAGAAGTTGCAACTGAAGAAGTAACTGCTGAAGAAGCTGCTGAATAATTAGCACCTTTTGATGTGTAAAAAACTATAAGCCGATTGGCTTATAGTTTTTTTGTATTATTATGATTTTCTATTATTATATTGCGTCGTCCTATGAATTACCTTATTATGAAAAGTGTTTTTTGTTGCCTTTTTTCATAGTTTTATAGCTTCTTTTTTTAGTGTATTATCTTTTACAAATAGTTTATTATAGTACTGCGTAATAGAAAATGCTACATCTCGCTTTTCCTGATCTTTTGCAATTTGCAAGCATTTTTTTAAATCAGCTTTTAGTGATTTTTTATCATCAGATTGGTTTAATGGATGAAAAATAATATCTAATGCTTTTTCTGGTTGCTTATTTTTAATATATAGTTTTACTAGGGATTTCCATACAACAGGATCTTCTGATAGTTGTTCATAATTATATGATTCTATGACATTATGATTATAATATACTCATACTAAGCGTTTATACCAAACTTTGTGATCTTCTGGTCTCAGCATCTGCAATGCTTCTTCGCATACAAAGACTAAAGCTTCTAATTTTTCCTGTGGTGATAAAACACCTTTTTTAATTCTCATTAAAACACTCCAAGCTGACTCATAAACAGTCTCATCTATATCTTCTTTTTCTTCTCAATTCATTGTAGCGTAATGAGAAATCTCTGTTTCATACCACAAATATGCTTGATAATAATCTCTTTTCTGCACATAACAGTCTCATACTGCGACATAATCATCTAATGATTCATATAATTCAATAGCATTTGTATAATTTTTTATATCACAGTATAAACCTGCTAAGTATCCTGTATAATAAGTTTTGTTTTCTTTATATACCTTATCTCTTAGTATAGAAATACCAATTTTAGGATTCTGGCTATATTTAAATGCATAGTATACTTGTTCCAAGATTTGTTCTACCTGAGGATGTTTACCTGGCTTTTCAATACGAGCTTTATCAATATATTCTTCTAATACTCATAGCATTTTTATATAGTATTCTTTTTGGAGTTTTGGATTTTGCCACATTCAGGCATTTGATGCCAATTCTTCATAATGCTCAAAAACGATATAGTAATCTTGTATATCATAATTACGAGTATCTAAGTCCATATTTTCATTAATATATCTATCAACTTCTTGATATAAATTTTTATATTGCAAAATTTGCACATAAAGAACATGGTTTTCTTCATAATCAGGCTCTAGAGAGACTGATTTTTCATGATATGTTAATGCTATACCAGCATTCTCGAGATTATCAAGATAGAAATACCCAGTAATTGTGTAAAATACTGCCTCATTTGGATATAGTGATATTGCATGTTCTAAGCATGTTTCTAGATTCTTATTCCATTCTTCTTTTGATTCTGTTTTTACATTTTTACTACTTTTTGTGATATCACAATCATAGTCTATGAGATATCGCAACAATTTTTCATAAACATCAGCATCAAAAAATTTATTTTGCAAAGAAAGTTGTCTATGATGTAAAATAGTTTCTATATCCCACTCTACATCTTTTTCTTCATCATTATCCTCAAGATCACCATCTTCTTCACTATCTGCATCATTATAAGAATATGACAATGGCTCTCATATTTGTTGGTGTGTATAAGGTTCAACATCTTCTTCATCAATTAAACCTAATATTTCTACTATAGATTCACGATATGATTCAATATAGCTAATATAATGTTTATCTTTTGAAAAAATTTCCCAATCATTAAATGCCAGCACTAGACCTTCTTGAGCACTCTTGAGTTTTTTGTATAAAAGTGATGATGTGTCTAATTTAGATAGATCAATTTGTCATACAAGTTCTCTTGCCAATGGATTAGCAAGATCTTTCATCACATCAAATCCTCATTGATATTGTTCTGTGTTTTCTTGTTGCATATAAAACACGTCTGATAATATAAAAACTCATCAATGTCTGGTAGTGTATAGTTTTTATATAAGATATCAAGGATAAAAATATCAAATATACTTTATTTAAATATGGTTTTATTATATATTAAAAAAACAAAAACCATAGTATCTCATTTTTTGCAATTTTTAACATCTTCATTATACTAGAATCATATATAAAGTGGCGTATTTATTACTATAATACAAAAACAAAACGCATGGAAAATATGAGTTATTGGGATTTGTTATGAGGACTTGGTATTTTTCTTTTTGGAATGCTGGTTTTTGAAGAAACTATTTCTCATTTAGGGAAATGATTTTTAAAAAAAGTACTCGAAAAAAATACAAATACTCGCCTTAAAAGTATTATTACAGGAATAGTACAAACATGTATTTTTCAAAGTAGTACAATTGTTACTATGATGACTCTAGGATTTGTAGGAGCATGAGTTATTGGGTTAGCAAATGCTCTATGAGTAGTTATATGAGCAAATGTTGGGACCACATTAACACCGTGGCTTGTGACATTTTTTGGATTCAAGGTTGATATTGAAAGTTTTGCACTCCCAATGATTGGAATATGATGAGTTGCTACTATCATTTTTTCTAAGTCTGAAAAAGTTATGAATATAGCTAAATTTCTTATTGGATTTGGATTACTATTCTTAGGCTTGAGTTATATGAAAGAAAGTGTTGATCTCATAGCACAAAGTATATCATTGGATGCTTATTCTCATTTTTCAATATGGTGATATGTCTTAATTGGGACAATTATTACAACAATAATGCAAACAAGTACTGGTGCAACAATTATTACACTAACTGCTCTAAACGCTAATATTATTACATTAGATATGGCACTTTGAATAGTGATTGGTGCTAATTTATGATCTGCTATTAGTACTACTATAATTTGATTATTATCAAGTTCACCAACACAAACTCAAAAAAAGAAAGTTGCTTTAAGTCATTTCATTTTCAATATTTCAACGACCATTATCGTCACACTTGCATATCCATGGTTGAAACAAACTTTACTATCAATTGCTGGATCAGAAGCGGATAATATTCTTATATTATCAATGTTTCACACACTTTTTAATGTGATTCTTGCAGTTATTTGGACTCCTCTTCTTGGGCCATTACTAAAATGATTAGCATATACCATACCAGCCAAAAATTCTGATCTTCATTTAGCAATAGATCATATCAATACAGACCTACCAGAAGAAGTTATTCATGCATTGCAAAAAGATGCAAAATTTCTTTTAGAAAAAGTAGAAGCATATAATCGTCATGTACTTTTCCTAGATCATACACCTCACTACCCTCAAAAAACACATGATGACTATATTATTATCAAAGAAATTGAAGAAAAATTACTCACATATATTATCAAACTTCATAAAACTGGATATACAGAAGAACAAGCGCAAAAAATACATATTATTAACGATACAATTATCCAAACAATAACAAGTAGTAAATATCTCAAAGATATTCAACATCATATTATCAATATCAAAGATGAAAGTCTAACACATGATTTAATAGCACAAAGCTTACATTTCTTCCAAGAAATGGTAGAAAAAACAACGAATAGTATTGCGACAATAGATACAAGTGATACTTGCGAAAACAATAAAGCATCCCTAGATCTATGTATACAAACATTACATACAAATGACGATAACTATCTAGAAACAGTAACAACACAACGAGATGAAAAAGAAATTTCATCTATTAATATTACAGAAGTTATTAGAACAAATCGTTATGTACTCTTAGCTTGTGAGTCACTATTACAATGACATATTACATTATGTCGTGCAATGCAATAATTCTTATAATAAGACTAGGATTTACTACATATTTCTCTATATATAAGGCATTGTTTATAATGCCTTTTTTTTATTTATGAAAGAAACTTTTTTTATCTATAGTATTTGATGAGTTATTGCTGTAGCAATTGATATATGACTACTCTATTTTTTCCATGATATCATATGAATTGATATGTATATAAGTGCCATATGAGCATTTATCTGTAGCTCATTATTCGGATTTTTTTATCATAAAAAATATTCATTTCATAAAAACGCATTACAAGAGTCTCATAAAAATTTACTTGTACAATATGGAGAATTTTTAGGCATAAAAAGTGTCACACAAAGTATATATATGATGCTTTTGTTTGTATGAACAACTATATTTTGACGGCACTATCTTATGGTTGCGATAATGAGCAAATGAGTTGTATTTATATGAAATTTTCTATGACATAATTACATCACATTCAAAACAAGAAAGTATGAAAGATATATATTATATGGCATCATATGACTTATATGAGTATTATGACATTACACAAATAGTTATTTAGGGATTTGATTATCTTCATCTGATATTATACTAGAACAAAATAATTCATATGATATTACAACAAATAATAACGAAGATATGACACGATATCAAATTATTCCTGATAGATGGGCAAATGGTGATATCAAAAATGATTTTATAACATCCCCTCTTGATTGGAGCCAAATCCCACAAAATATTTTAGAAGAATATAAGAGCTTTAATACTACTCGAACATGAGATTGGTTCACTCTTAATCCTTGAGAAAAAAAAGTTTATAATGCGATTTTAGAATATGCAAAAGATGTACTTCCGACACCTAAACTAGCGTTTAGTTCTATTTTAAAATTTAGACGATATGGTGGTGATTTTGAAGGAATGAGAAATAATATACCTCATCTAGAATCACTTGGTATATCATGAATCATTCTTAATCCTGTATGGTTAGCAAATGCACCAATTAGATATGATGTTATTGATTATCGCCATATAGATCCAAGATTAAGTAGTATACAGCAAAATACTTGATTTGATTATCAGACTGCACAATGACGAGATTGGACAAAAGCTGACAAAGATTTTATGCAACTTATAAATGATTTTCATGCAAAATGAATCAAAGTTATTATAGATTTTGCTTTTACATATAGTGCTGCAAATAGTGTCTTTTTAGAAGATATTGCCCATAAGGGCAAAAATTCTGAGTATTATGATTGGTTTGAATTATATATGCCATGAGATATAGATTATGATAATAAAAATTGTTCTCTTGGAAAATATTTTTCTTGATCAGAATACCCTTATGCAAAAGATATTAAAATGAATTGACGATGGTGATTCTGTCACTTAGTTTATGTAAAAAGAGATTATAGCGTAACAGTTCATCCTGAATATGAAAAATTTGTAAAAAAAATTATTACAAGATGGATGCAGCCACAAATAATAGATTGAGTACACTATGATTGAGTTGATGGTGTTAGATTGGATGCAGGTCCAGAACTACCAAAAAAATTTAAAAAAGAACTTTATAACCATATCAAATCGATCAAATCAGATGCTACTATAATTCATGAAGATCGAAAAAACAATTATGCCACAATATGATTATGAGAAACAGATGGATTAACAAACTATTTTACTCGTACACTTGCAGAATTATTTTTTATTTGAAAAGATAAACCTCTTTATAAGCCTGGTATTTTTCTTAATTTATTATCAACAGAATATGGATGAATAAATAGAAGTTTTTGGCTTAATATGCTCAATCAAATCACTAGTCATGATACTGATAGAATTGCAACAAAACTTATCAAGGAAAATAGGTGATTATCATGATCTATGTCTGGTACTATAGAATGGTTTGCTCTAAATACGATGGGAGCATATATTTGGGATGCTCGAGATATTAATAGAATAGAAATTGCAGATCAACAGTTTGCACAATATCAGCCACCAGAAACAATAAATACACTTCGTAATAGCATAATTATGTTACAATTTATGCTACCATGATCGCC
>CAXYYI010000024.1:0-7900 GCA_964293055.1 uncultured bacterium
ATTTTGAGAGCAAGAGAATTAGGTGTACTTGCCTATACTAACTAATTAGTATAGAAGTAGAAAAAAATATTAACCATCACTCTCACTATATTTACTAATTTAAACAATATTTACTCATGGCAAGTAAATTGAACAGAGTAAGAAAGATCAAACGATCAAAAAGATTGGGTACTCATGGATTCCGCCAAAGAATGGCTTCTAAAAATGGAAGAAAAGTTCTATCTGCAAGAAGAGCTAAAGGAAGACATCAACTCACACCACAAAGAAAAGCGTAATTAACCACTACGCTTTTTGTGGTTTTTTTTCGTTTAGATATGCTATCTTTTGCATGACGCAACAAAAATCACATATACAATATACATCTTATAGATAAAAGACCAAATACGCTTTGGTAATTTTTTCTATTTTATTCCATACGAATAGTTTCATGGCTGCAACTCCTAAAAAAAATGTGAAAGTATCAGTAGATTATGCTGATATTATCAAAAATTATGATGAAGTACAAGGAAGAGTATTCTTGAAACAAGCAAAGAAATTTGCTGAGTTTCCAGAACTCCTTGGTATGCAAGAAAAATGATTCGATGAGTTTATCAATCATTATATGCACAAGCTCTTTTCTGAAATCAATCCTATTCGTGATATCGCTGGAGAAAGACACTCTCTTGAAATTGATGAGGTACAAATTTCAGACCCTATCGAATCAATTGATGTATGTAAAAAGAAAGAAATGACATACGGAGGTATTCTTAGTGGTAGAATCAAATTGACTGATACAGAAAATGGTAAAGTGTTGTTTAACAAACGTGCCAATATTGGTATTCTTCCTCTTATGACACAATGGGGATCATATATTATCAATGGTGTAGAAAGAGTTGTAATTTCACAACTTGTAAGATCTTACGGTATCTTCTTTTCTTTTGATAAAAAAGAATTCACTCACTCTTTCACACTTATTCCTGAAAGAGGTCCATGGTTGCAAGTAATTATTGAAAAATCTGGAAATGTTGTAGCTAGAATTAATAAGTCTAGAAAATTTTCTATTGTTGGACTTTTGAGAATTATGGGTTACGAAACTGATGATAGTATTCGTGAACTTTTTGCAGACTGTTTCGATAAAGACGAAGGTGATTACAACTATATCGAATACGCTCTCAAGAAAGATACATCTCATGATGCTGAATCTGCAGCTGTACAAATCTACGGTAAAATGAGACCAGGTGAAATTATTGATGCAGATAGTGCAATCGACTATATCAAAGCACAATTCCTTTCACTAGATCGTATCTATATCGGGAACGTTGCAAGAAGAAAAATCAATGCAAAACTTAATATGAACAAACCTCTTGATAAAGAATCATCACACATTTTTGATGCAGATGATCTTGTAGAAGGTATCAAATATATGCTTGGTATTGCAAATGAAAAGAGATGATATTATGTTGATGATATTGATCACCTTTCAAATAGACGTATTAGGTCTATGGGTGAAATCCTCTACTCTCACCTCCAACCAGTTGTAAGAAAATTTGTAAAATCAGTAAAAGGGAAATTATCAATTCTTAATACTGAAGAACAAATTAAATTGACTGATCTTGTGAATTTCAAGATTATTGATAATGCAACGAAAAGTTTCTTTGCTACTTCTCAATTATCACAATTCTTGGATCAAATCAATCCTCTTGCTGAAATTGAACATAAGAGAAGATTAACATCTCTCGGACCTGGAGGTCTTAAGAGAGAAACTGCAAAATTTGAAGTGCGTGATGTTCACCCTTCTCATTATGGTAGAATTTGTCCTATTGAAACACCAGAAGGACAATATATTGGGTTGGTAGTATATCAATCACTTTTCTCACAAGTAAATAACGAAGGGTTTTTGGAAACTCCAGCTATTGAAGTAAAAAAATCTGCTGATGCACACGATCCAAAACTTGGATTAAGAATTGCTGAAGGAGATGTAGTACATCCAAAAACAAATAAAGTTATTGCAAAAGATAATGACTATATTGGAGATACTGCTGCAAAAGAAATTCAAAAAGCTTTTGAAAAAGGAGTTAAAATTCCTACTAGACCATACTTGAGTGAAAAGATTGAGTATATTTCTCCAGAACGTGATGAAAAATTCATTATTGCCGATGTATCAACACAATTGGATGAACACAAAAATATCATGCAAAAACGTGTTGCTGCTAGACATTTTATGGATATGGAAATGTTCTATGTGAATGATATTACACACATGGACGTTAACTCATCTCAAATCTTCTCACCAAATACATCATTGATTCCATTTGTAGATCATGATGAAGCGGTGCGTGCAGGTATGGCGACAAATATGCAAAGACAAGCAGTACCACTTCTTTATAATGATGCTCCATTAGTTGGAACTGGTCTTGAACGTGATATTGCTGCTATGACATATGCTGTTATTTCTGCTGATGATGAAGGTGAAGTAATCTATGTGGATGGTAAAAGAATTAAAGTAAAATATAAGAAAGGTATCAAAGAATACTCTCTTATCAATTTCAAGAGATCAAATCAAAAAAGTATTATCAACCAAAGAGCTAAAGTTTCTATTGGTCAAAAAGTAAAAGCTGGTGATGTTCTTGCAGAAGGACCATCTATCCAAAATGGAGAAATTGCTCTTGGTAAAAACCTAAGAGTTGCCTTCATGCCTTGGGAAGGATATAACTTCGAAGATTCGATTATCCTTTCTCAAAGACTTGTAAAAGATGATACAATGACTTCTATCCATATTGAAGAATATGAAATCGAAGTAGCTGATACAAAGCTTGGACCTGAAGAAACAACAAATGATATTCCTGGTGTATCTCTTTCTAAATTGAAAAATCTAGATGAAGAAGGTATTATTAGAATTGGTTCTACTGTAAAAGGTAGTGATATTCTAGTTGGTAAAATTACACCAAAATCTGAAGGTGAACTTTCTCCTGAAGAAAAATTGATTCAAGCTATCTTCGGTGATAAATCAAAGAGTTTAAAAGATACATCTTTGTACCTTCCATCAGGAAGTGAAGGAAAAGTAATTGATGTACTTGTTCTTGATTCAAAGAAAGGTGACAATCTTATGGCTGGTATTAGAAAGAAAATCAAAGTATATGTTGCTATGACAAGAAAAATTGAAGTCTGAGATAAACTTGCTGGTAGACATGGAAATAAAGGTATTATTGCGCATATTGTACCAGAAGAAGATATGCCATATACAAAAGACGGACACCCTATTGATGTTATGTTAAATCCACTTGGGGTACCATCTCGTATGAACTATGGACAAGCATATGAAGTACAATTAGGGCTTATTGCAAAAACACTTGGTAAGAATTTTGCAGTGCCATTGTTCTCTGATTTCAAAGCTGATGATGTAAAAGATCTCTTGATCAAATGTGACCTTCCAGAAAATGGGAAAATGGTATTATTGGATGGTAGAAATGGTGAACCACTTGCTAATGAAGTAACTGTAGGTTACATGCATATCCTCAAACTTTCACATATGGTTGAAGATAAAATCCATGCCAGAGCTGTTGGTCCATACTCTCTTATTACGCAACAACCTCTCGGAGGGAAAGCAAGAGATGGATGACAAAGATTTGGGGAAATGGAAGTGTGGGCTCTTGAAGGATACTCTGCAGTATACACTCTTCAAGAAATGCTTACTATCAAATCTGATGATGTACAAGGAAGAAATAGAACATATGATGCTGTTATCAAAGGTAATAAACTCAGAATCTCAGGTATACCAGAATCATTCAATCTTGTAACATATCTCTTCAAATGATTGTGTCAAAATATCCAACCACTTGATGAAGATACAATGGAAGTTATCCACAAAGAAAGACTAGAAAAAATTATTCAACTTGGTCTTAAAGGTATTACTTCTAAACAAGGTATTGATGATATTGATCTACCAGATGATAGCGAAGCAAAAGCTGAAGATAAGAAAGAAATGATTGAAACAGTAATGCAAGAAATGGAAGACTATGGAGAAATTGAGTAATAAGATGTAATTATAAAACTTGCATACTATTGATTTTTTTACTACCTACCTCCCCTAATTCATGGAAAAAACACATTTCGATGGTCTGATGGTGACGCTAGCGTCACCAGAAAACATTGCAAAATGGTCATTCGGTTCTGTTGAAGTACCTGATACTATCAACTATAGAACTGGAAAACCTAAACAAAAAGGGCTATTTTGTGAATCAATTTTTGGTCCTATGAAAAACTACGAATGTAGTTGTGGAAAGTATAAGGGTGTCAGATATAAAGGTATCGTCTGTGAAAGATGTGGTGTTGAAGTAACATCAGCTAGAGTAAGACGTGAACGTATGGGACATATTGAACTTGCTGCACCAGTTGTGCATGTTTGGTATGTAAAAGCGACACCATCAAGAGTATGATTACTTCTTGGACTTTCTGTAAATGAAATTGAAAAAATCCTCTACTATGTAAAATATGTGCTTATCAATCCTATTACTGATGCACAAAAGAAACAAGTTTTTGCACAACTTGATAGTGACTTCAAAGCAAAAGTTGATGAACTACAAGAAGCATATGATAACGAAATCAAGGATGGAGGTAGAAGCAAAAACGATCTTGATAAACTATTAGCTGACAATAAAGCTGCTCTTGATAAAGAGTTTAATAGAATCAAATCTATTGTTGCAAACCTTAAAGTTGGAGCAACTATCTTAGAAAGTGACTATAGAAATATCTTCTATAGATTTGAAGATACGCTACAATTCAAATCTGGTTCTGAATCAGTACAAAAACTTCTTTCTCAAATTGATGTAGAAAAAGAAATCAAGACACTTATCAAAAACTTCGGTTCATACAAAGGTGAAAATAAGAACAAAGCTCTTAAACTTCTTAGACTTCTTATCAATCTCTACATCTCTGGAGTAAAACCAGAATGGATGGTAATTAAAAACTTACCTGTTATTCCACCGGATCTTAGACCTGTTGTACAACTTGACGGAGGTAGATTTGCATCATCTGATGTTAATCTTTTCTACAGACGTGTACTCATGAGAAATATAAGATTAAGAAAAATGATTCAAGTAGGTATGCCTGATGTTGTAAAGAAAAATGAAATTAGACTTCTTCAAGAATCAGTAAATAACTTGATTATCGGTGAAAAGAATGCTGGTGCAGGTGGTGCAGGTATCAAAGTATTCAAGTCTCTTACAGATATGCTTTCTGGTAAAGAAGGGATATTCAGAAAGAATCTTCTTGGGAAACGTGTGGACTACTTTGGTAGATCTGTAATTAGTGTTGGTCCTAGTTTGAAACTTGATGAATGTGGGCTTCCAATTTATATTGCTGTAAAAATCTTTACACCATTTATTATTGGAAAACTAATTGAAAGAAAAATCGTCTATACACCAAAACAAGCTGAAAAACTTATCAAAGATGAAGCTCCTATTTCTCTTAAGATACTAGAAGAAGTAATTAAAGATAAATTTGTTCTTTTGAACCGTGCTCCTACTCTCCATAGACTTTCTATCGAAGCATTTAAGATTAGATTGATGCCTGGTAAGACCATTAGACTTCATCCATTGGTGTGTGACGCATTCAATGCCGACTTCGATGGGGATCAAATGGCTGTCCACCTTCCGCTTTCAGAAGAAGCACAAGGAGAAGCAAGAGATCTTATTGCTGCTACAAAAAATGTATTGAAGCCATCATCTGGAGAACCAACTATTTCTCACTCACAAGATATGGTTCTTGGTATCTACTTCTTGACTGATGACTATACTGCAACTCCTAGATTTGTAGGTCACTTCAGCTCATACGAAGAAGTACTTTCAAGATTCTATGCAAAAGAAGTAGATGTAAAAGATACTATCAAATTCTTTACAAATGATGAATGGATTGAAACTACTGTTGGTAGAGTTATCTTCAATACTATTCTTCCAGAAAGAATTAGATTCATCAATAAAAAAGTTGTGAAAAAAGATTTGAAGAAAATCTTGGATCAAATTTATGATGAATATGATATGGAAACAACAGTACAAATTGCGGATGCAATCAAAGACTATGGTTTCAAATATGCTACAATTGGTGCAACAACGGTAAATATCTTCGATCTTATCGTTCCTCAAGAAAAAGAACAACTTTTGAAAGAAGGACATGAAAAAGTAAATAAGATTTACAACTTTGCATTCAAAGGGTTCTTATCTGAAGATGAAAAGCACAGACAAATTATTAGAATCTGGTCTAACATCATTAAAGATATTGAAAAATTCGTAAAAACTAACTACCTTCCAGGTAATCCTGCTTATACAATGGTGGATTCTGGAGCAAGAGGTACATGGGGACAAATGACACAGCTTTCAGGTATGAAGGGACTTGTACAATCACCTTCTGGAGAAATTATTGAACTTCCAATTCAATCGTCTCTTGTAGAATGATTCTCTCCTATTGAATACTTTATTGCTGCCCATGGTGCGCGTAAAGGGAAAGCCGATACAGCGTTGAGAACTGCTGAATCTGGATACCTTACAAGAAGACTTTGTGATTCATCACAAGAAGTAATTGTAAGAGTACATGATTGTGGAACAGAACAATATATTACTGTTTCAAAAGATGAATCAGATCTAAGAAGTGAAAAATATGAAGATCTTCTCTTTGGTAGAGTAACTGCTGAAGATGTAACAGATAGTCGTGGTACTGTGATTCTTCACAATGGTACTATGCTTGATAAGAAAAACATACAACTCATTACTGATGCTGAAGTTATGTCAGTAAAAGTACGTTCTCCTCTTACATGTCATGTATCAAGTGGAGTATGTCAACAATGTTTTGGTATGGATCTATCAACAAGAAAACTTGTAGAAATCGGTAATCCAGTTGGTATTATTTCTTCTCAATCTATTGGGGAACCTGGTACACAATTGACAATGCGTACGTTCCACTCGGAAAGTGCTGGTGTTGATTCAGATATTACACAAGGTATTAGAAGAATTGAAGAACTATTCGAAATTAGAAAACCTAAAAAAGCTGCGGTAATTGCACCATTTGATGGAACTATTACTGTGACTGAATCTGGTAAACAAGTAGAAATTGAAATACTTGGAGAACCAGAACCAAGACCATATATCATCAAAGATGGTTATAAGACTCTTGTAAAAGTTGGACAAACACTCAAGAAAGGTGACGATTATGCTTCACAAGGAAAGAGTAAATTGAAAGTAAAAGAAGACGGTGTTGTTCTTGAACTTGAAAAAGACTACCTTACTCTTGGTGCAGTACAAAGAGCGAAGAAATCACTTTCATGAGGTACTAACTTGAGAGTTAAGAATGGTGCAACTGTTCTCAAAGGACAAATCCTTACGACTGGTGCATTAGATATTGATGATTACAAAGGTATTGTTGGTGATCTCGAAGCACAAAAATATATTGTTAGAGAAGTTAAGAAAGTATATACTTCACAAGGACAAGACGTAAGTGATAAATATATGGAAGTTATTGTGAAACAATTGTTCTCAAAAGTATTTGTTGAAGAAGCTGGTGACTCAAGTTTGATCCCAGGTACACAAATCAAGTATGAAGACTTTGTTTCTGTTAACAATGACCTTATAGCTCAAAAGAAATCTCCTGCCAAAGGTAAGAGATTGGCTCTTGGTCTAACACATATTGCCAAAGAAACTGATTCTTGGCTATCATCTGCATCGTTCCAAGAAACAATTCGTGTTATGGTTGATAACTCATTGAAAGGTGCTGTTGATACCCTGACTGATCTTAAATCAAATGTTATTATCGGTAGACTTCTTCCTGTTGGGGAAATCTACAAGAGCAAAATGGAAGCTGCAGAAGCTGAAAACAATCCTACAGAAACTGCTGGGTAATCACCACTCTTCTTCTATAAAAAGCCACTCTTCGG
>CAXYYI010000025.1:0-7900 GCA_964293055.1 uncultured bacterium
GTTTTGGTAATCTCATCAGGCCATGTTTTTGTGTCATAGTGTATTTGTTTTTCGTATTGTTGAGGAGTGAACTGCACTGCTTGTCGTGATGTGTATGATCATGTAATTGCGTGTTTATGTTCTAGGTGTTTTTTGAGAAGGAGTGCGCTATGGAGTTGTGCTTCATTTGGTTGTATAACATCTGTTTTTCGTGAGTTCATTTTGGCAGAAAACTCTACTGCAATACCTTGGAAGTTGCTCAGTGCGTTGTTGTCGACAGCCCCAAATCATCATATTGCACCTAGTCATTTTTTGTCGTCAAAAAATTGTATAACAGTTCAGTTTCTCAGGATAGCATAAGCAAATAGTCATTCGTTGTGTCATGTTCGCACAAGAGATTTGTCATCACCTGCACTTCCATGTCGAAATATATATTTTTTATCAAAAGACTTACCATAATTGAATGGTATTTTGCTTCATACTACTTGGTATATTGTAAGTGTGTCTGATTTTTTGCGAGGATGTTGTATGAGATTGACAGCTGTTTCAATAGATACTTTTTTGATAATAGCTGGTTGATATACTTCGGGTGCTTGTGGGATGTTAGTTGTCTGTTGGAGTTGTTGTGTAATATAATCAGGAATATAGAATTGGAAAGTATTTTGTACTTCGACGATAGATTTATTATTCTTTTCTAATAGTGATGGTCAGAACTGTGCTGTATGGATTGAGTCTTGATGTTGTTGTATTTTTGCATTGAGTATATCTATACTTGCGCGAGGAAAATCTCACACTCATGTTTGTGAGTCTTGTGAGTGGCAGTTTTGCAGTGATGCAGCAGATAGTGCTGAATAGAGAATAACTGTTTTTAGTGATGGTGCACGCATATGATT
Source organism: uncultured bacterium (assembly GCA_964293055.1). Classification (GTDB taxonomy): domain Bacteria; phylum Patescibacteriota; class Gracilibacteria; order Absconditabacterales; family Absconditicoccaceae; genus JBDHUW01. The sequence goes on from CAXYYI010000025.1 coordinate 873, forward strand.
TTTTTAGCTATTTGTTTTTGAATTACTATATATTTTTATGTGTATTATCTGCGATTGCGTGTATCAAAAAAACGCTGACGAAAAAAGCCAGCGTTTGTGTGTTAAGTGTTAGGGCTTGTTAAGACGAAATATTATTTTTACCGTCTGTTACATACTTGATAATCATAAGTCCACCGTATCCTATATAGAGAAGTATCTCCCAAAATAAGAAAGATATTCCGCTTAATAAGAAGACAGCTTTTGTGACGACAAAGATACCTTCTTTGAAAGTCAGTGTCTCCCAAGAGTATACAAGTTCTTCCCATAATGTTTGTTTGTAGTATAGTACACCAAACATAGCCTCTACTGGTATGTAGAATGCGATAATTGGTAGTAGTACCATAAAAAGGAACAATCCTACAACAACTAAACAGCCATATTCATCGTGTGTCCCCATGCCAGATGGAGCAATATCTGATAGACCTTCTCCTTTATAGTTCCAGTATTTTTTATAGATATAATGGAGTACATTAAATCCACAAAAAGCGAGAAATGGAGAAATGATAGTTGTGATCCAAGATATTGGATTATTGATATATGGTATACCACTTTTGATTAAAGTGAGATGCCATAGTAATAAAATGATTCCAATAACAAACCCGAGTCGAAATACTCTTTGTGTTGCAAATTTAAAGATTAGTGACCAGTCCATGTTTTCTAATTTTTTTATGTTTATGTTTTTTATTGTATATTATTTTTCTTTGAAGTCAATATTTTGTGATGATGATATGTATTCTAGAAAATAATTCTGTATCGTAAAATTAGTGTTTCTTCATGTCTGGTAGTATATCTATCAGTTCATCAAGAGTGTGTATTTTTTCATTCTGAGGAATTGTGTGTTCTATATTGTTGCGATCAAGAAGGAGTGATTGTGTTCAGTGTTTTTGCGGTGCAGCGAAGTCATGGAGTGGATGATTTCAGACCATAAGGATTTCGTGAAGTGCGATTTTGTTTTGATTAGCAACGTATTCAAAGATGGCTTTGTCAGGTTTTTTGTGGCCAAGTTGGTATGAGTATGCTATAGTATCAAGTGGTGGTAGTAGTGGTCTGAGTGCTTCTCAGTATGGTTGAGCAAGATTGCTAATCAGTGCGGTTTTGTATCACTTGTTTTGGAGTGCTTGGATAGTCTGGAGGGTGTCTGGAAAGTGTTGGATTGTTGTGAGTTCGTGTTGTAGTTTTTGGTATATAGTTGCGATATCAGTAGGTGTGAGATGATTGTATATTGCGGTAATGTTTTCTGCAAATTCATGAAAAGGTATATCAAGCGTCATAGCATCGGTGTGTCGTTTTTTCCTATCATTTGTATTGAGTCATAGATCCTGCAGTAGCAGAGAGTAAGCTCACATATTATGAGACGATGGATCTTTTTTGAAATGCACGATAGTATCAAATGCGTCAAAAGCAACAAGTTTGATCGCAGAGGTATTGATAGATTTGTTCATGTGAGAGATGATATGTAGCAAAGTGTCTGAGTGTTGGTGATTTTGCATTATCATGATGTGAGGTGTTTGTTTTGTGTTTGTGAAGATAGTAATATATGTGGTTGTCTCTATATCATATTTCTGCAAGAATTTCACTTTCTTATGAAGTGAAATGTGGTAGTACAACGATACGATCTTTTGGGATGCTTCGCGAGTGATGGAGGATATCTACCATAAATGCGCTAGGGACGCATCGAGTGTCGATTGTGTGAGTGAGTCTTTTGTGTAAGAGTGTAAGGAGGAAAAATTTTGCTGTGATGAGGAGTTTTTGTGTATGTGTTTTGCTATATGATTGCCATGTTTGGAGTGTAAATGCAGGGATTGCTTTTTCGTCGTAGAGTTGTGATGGATACGGGTGAAAGTATCACAAATCATGGATTGTGATAATCTGTTTTTGTCCAGCTTTTTTTGGTAAAATTGCAGTCCATCATAGCTTGCGGAAGAGTGAATGATATCGCACAATATCTGGCTGTACTTTTTTGGCAACGCGGCGTGTTATGCGTCGCGCTCGTAGATTGCACGCTGTTTGTAAGAGTCCAGAAAATGATACTTGTTTTTGACTTCCAACAAGTGTAACACGGTATCAATTCGCTTGCAGCAACGCCCAACTCTCATGGAGAAATGTTTCTATCCCTCAAATTTTACTGATGAAGTCTGAGATATACAGGATGCTTGGTTGAGTGACTGGTGAAACGATCGCAGCGACTTTGGACAACCATGCTTGTTGTGAGTAGTTGTCTGCTAGGTTTTGCCAGTGTGATCTGTCTGGTAGTGTGCCATAAAGTGAGTGTTGTGTGAGGAGGTTTGTGATAATCGATGTCAGACTTGTGACAGGATCAGTGCTATCAATCGCGAATGCATCACTTACAAATTGCGCAAGTCATCACTTCTGAAATCCAATTACTGGCAACCCAAACTGCAACGACTCTAATGCAGATTTCCCAAATGTTTCTACCACTCTCGACGGCGCAAGACAGTAGTGAGCACTCTTGAGTGTCTCATGAATAGCCTCTTGTTTGGCTCGTCCATGGTATGTAATCTGTGGATACTTCTGCGCTGCTTGAATACACTGCGGCGTATATGGTCAAGTACCGTAGATGTGGAGTTGTCGCGGAGAGTTGGTTGTTTTGGGTTGTGAGGGTGTTGTTGATGTTGACTCTTTTTGTAAATCTCACGTATTGCGACCGGTCGCTTGCGCAAGTGCTGAAAATGTATCGAGCACGATGTCGATTCCCTTGTCGTATGTAAGTCTTCCAAAGTAGATGAAGGTAAGCATGAGAATAGTATATGGATGTGAGGGTGGATTGGAAGAGGAAGGAAAGTGTGATTTTACCTTTGCAACTTTGTTGTAGAAGATTATATTATGTGTATTTTTATAATTATATTAATTTCTAATGTCACAAATATCTGATCTTCAAGATGAAATTAAACAATTTATTCAAGATAGAGACTGGTCTCAGTTTCATAATTATAAAGATTTAGCTATTAGTCTTTCTTTAGAAGCCTCTGAGGTTTTAGAACATTTTCAACGAAAAGATAATGCTGCTATAGATAAACATATACAAGATAATAAATGAGATATTGCAGAAGAACTTGCAGATGTTTTTTATTGGGTTCTTTTATTGTCTGATAAATTGTGAGTTAATTTAACTGAAGAGTTTCGTAAAAAAATGATTAAAAATGCCAATAAATATCCTATAGAAAAGGCAAAATGAAAGAGTGATAAATATAATTTACTTTAATAAAAAAGTAGTATATGAGTAATGTAGTCGATTTTGCTTTTAATCCTGAATATGGGAAGACTATTAAAGATTTTCGATATGGAGATTCTTGGCCAGTAGTTTATTTAATAGAAGGTGCTAATGAGTTGTATGTGTGAGAAACAACTAATATTTTTAATAGATGGAGACAACATTATGAAAACCCTGAAAGACAAAGACTAGATAAAATCTATATAGTTCATGATGAAGAGTTTAATAAATCTGCAACATTGGATATAGAATCTCGACTTATACAATATCTTTTAGCAGATCAAAGATATGTATTACAGAACAGAAATTTATGATTACAAAATCATAATTATTATGATCGCGAAAAATATAAATGAAAATTTGAGTGAGTAATTTGGCCAAAGCTTCAGGAAATCTGAGTAGCTAAACAGAAATTAGTTGAACTTAAAAATACAGATGTATTTAAATATTCTCCATATAAAAGTCTGAGTACAGATCAAGTAGTTGTGGTAGAAGATATTTTTAAACATATCAAAGAAGGTACACAAGATACTTTTCTTATCAATTGAAAACCTGGTACATGAAAAACTGTATTAGCTATATTTCTTTTTAAGTATTTAAAAGAACAAATAGCTACTAAACATTTGAAAGTTGGTTTAGTTGTTCCTATGACATGATTAAGAGGTACATTAAAAAAAGTATTTTCATTGATTAAATGATTAAAATCTAGTATGGTTATTTGACCTAGTGATGTAGATGATAATTATGATATTTTGATAGTAGATGAAACACATAGATTAAAAAGAAGGTTTAATCTTACTAACTATAAGAGTTTTGATGATATGAATAAGAAATTATGATTTGCACAAGATGGTACAGAATTAGATCGAATATATAAGCTAGCTAAAACAAAAATATTTTTCTATGATCCTCAACAATCTGTAAAACCTACAGATATTAATATCAATACACTTTTGAATTTACCTGCTAAAAAATATGAACTTTCTACACAAATGAGAGTAGAATGAGGAGAAGCTTATATGAGTTTTATTGACAATCTTTTTGATGGTGTAGAACAGGAACCATTGGTACAAGAAAATTATGATTTCAAATTATTTGATAATTTTGAAGAATTTACAAGTAGTATAATTGCTAGAAATAATGAACATGGTTTAGCAAGACTAGTAGCATGATATGCTTGGGAATGGAAGTCAAAAAATAATTATGATAACTATGATATTGAAATAGAAGGTATAAAATTAAAATGGAATAGTACAAATAGTAATTGGGTAAATTCACCAAGAGCTATTGAAGAAGTATGATGTATCCACACAATACAATGATATGATTTAAATTATGTATGAGTGATTATTTGACCAGAATTGAGTTATGATAAAGAAATATGAAAATTTAAAATCATTGGTACTCACTATAGAGATGTCAATGGAAAAAGATGAGTTCAAGATCCAGCAGAACTAGAAAGATATATTATAAATATCTATAAAGTTTTGATGACGCGTGGTATTAAATGAACATATGTTTATATAGTTGATAAGGATTTGAGGGAGTATGTGAGCGAAGTGGTGAGTGGTTTATAGACGAATTCTTGTCTAATTTTTTTGAAAATAAAAGTAAGATATATTCCAAATTTATTGACAATTTATTACTAATTACTATAATAATATAGCAATATTGCATAAATAAATACCATAAACTATGAAAAAAAGTTCATTATCATCGGGTGTGTTCGAAAGAACGGGAAATAATAATTCAATATCATTACAGTCATTTTATGGCATGATAGCTGGATTCTTAATCTATGGTTTGGTAGGTACTGCGTTAGCAGCTCACCTTGTCAATCAGGCAAATTATACGCCAAATCTTTTTATGATCCTTTTATTAGGATTAGGATTACCTATCGTAGGTATTGTAATCGCAATGAAATCTGATAATCCGGTATACTCATTTATCGGGTATAATCTTATTTTAGTGCCATTGGGTGTCATATTGGGACCTGTATTGAGAGAGTATGATCCTAATGTCGTGAGAAATGCTGCAGGATTGACAGCGCTTATCACTTTTGTTATGGGATTAGCAGGAACTATGTTTCCTCAGGTATTCTCCAAAATAGGAACGGCATTATTCTTTAGTTTGTCTGCATTGCTTCTCGTAAGAATTGCTGGGTTCTTTGTACCAGAATTAAATAATCTTACTATTATCGACTATATTGCTGCCGGTATCTTTAGTCTTTATATAGGCTACGATATGTGGAGAGCAAGCGAGATTGAACGCACTGTTGATAATGCAATTGATATTGCGGTAGCATTGTACTTGGATGTTATAAACCTATTTTTAGAAATTCTAAAAATTATGGGTAATTCAAGTTCATCTGATGATTAAATAAAACTCCACTGTTGCAGTGGAGTTTTTGCTATATAAATTATTTTAGTCTTTTCTTACCCTCCCCACATACCCACAACAAACTCACCTTTCACAACCAGTTCTCCACTTTTAACTTTTTCTAGTAATTCAGTCGGTGTTCCCATGATTTTTTGCTCAAACATTTTGCTGAGTTCGCGGGCGATGTAGACGGTGCCTGTGAATTCTAGTGTTACGAGTTCGGCGAGGAATTTTTCGATTCTGTGGACTGATTCGTAGAAGAAGTAGGGTTGACTTTTGCAGTTGGTGATGATGTCGCGGAATGCGGTTTGGCGTCATTTTTTTGCTGGCAGAAATCCGTAGTAGCAGAATGTGCTGGTGTCGGTGTACGCTCATACCACAGTAGGAATAAGAGCTGTCGCGCCTGGCAAGACTTCAAACGGGATGTTGTGTTCCCATGCGAGCTTGACGATCGATTTTCACGGGTCTGAAAGACCCGGTGTGCCAGCTTCGCTGAGCACACAGACATCGCTGCTGCCTATTAGATTGAGATAGTGCTGGAGTTTCCCCTCGTGCGTAAAACTCGTAAATGGCAAAAATTGTTTTCCTTCAAGTGATATCTCATACATATTACATAGTTTCTTCGTCGTGGCTGTATCTTCACACAAAAAAATATGACACTCTTTGAGGAGTCTGAGTGCGCGAACGGTAATATCTTCTTTGTTACCCACAGGTGTTGGAATGAAATAGAGCATAGATGGTTGTTATGAGAAAAAAATATGTGCTAGAGATACTTCTCTTTGCAACTTGCTTTGTATAGTTACTACAACACGTATTCTATGAAATTGTGACACTAATAAAATAGGAAATTAAAAAATATCGTCACAAAATCACCACTGACTCGTATACCAAGTAACACAAGGTGTCACTTTGTGATAATCTATAAGGTTTTAGTTCTTATATTTTTTTTAATGAAAAAATTGGTTGCATTAGTAAGTGCAGGAGTATTTGGACTGGCAACAGTTGGTGCTCATGCGACAAGTATTGTTTTGCCAGGTGGTGATAGAGATGCACATGGATGTATTCCTTCTGCTGGGTATGTATGGTCTGAAAGCGAACAAGCGTGTGTAAGACCTTGGGAACAAAAAGGAGCAGATGTTGTAACATGGGCTTATAACAATGGTATCACAAAGTTTGATACAGTAGATAGTTTTCATGGGAATGTTGCTATTACAAGACAACAAGCTGCAAAAATGTTTATGGCTCGATTGCAATCAACAAATCAACCAATTGCTATGCCAGCGATCTACTGTGTTTTTGAAGACGAAGCAAGTATCGATCCAACACTTAAGGCATCTGTAAATGATGTGTGTGCACTTGGACTGATGAAAGGATACAA